>LKNH01000163.1 GCA_001564135.1 Halobacteriaceae archaeon Tc-Br11_E2g27
CATTGCGTTTCGTGGATACCGACGAAATCAGAGCAAACCAATGTTGTTTCTCGCCATTGTGTTTACGGTTATTATCCTCCCGGAGTTTCTCATCATTTTACTGTCCTTTGTGGTTGACCCACCGCAGTTCTGGTCGGTCACGTTCCTCCAGGCTACAAACGTGCTCGCCTTTGCCTGTATCCTCTATGCGATTACGATGGATGCTTAACTGTTATTCCGGTGCCCGGATTTGTGGAACTCACCAAGCGCACGGACTTTTATGAGTCGTCTCATACTGCCGGACGTAACTTCGTAAACCTACTCGCCACCTCGGGGTGGCGAGATGATTTAAAGGCTTACGTCCAGTAGTATCATTACAGGTGAGCGATGACTGTTGACCTTTCAGTGCTCGTGCTTCCTGCATTCGATGATTTGCCGGGTGTTCCTGGTGAAGCGACTCCGTGGTACGAAGCGTACAATCCCACTGAGACCATCGATATCGCCGGTGTTGACGACCCGCTTCGCTATACCACGGATGGATTGGGAGTTGTTCCAACTGGCATCGGAAAAACGGCCGCGGCAACAACGACGACTGCGTTACTCATGAGTGACAGGCTCGACCTCTCGGACACACTGATTATGACAGTTGGTGTCGCGGGTGGTCCCCCATCGCTTTCGATTGGCTCAGTTGTTGTTGGCAGCGCTGTCCTAGATTGGGATGATAAATGCCGCTTTGCTGGCCCTGACTCCGATGACGTTCCGCTTGCACGCAATCCATACACTGAAGGGGAAGGCGTATTCCGAATGTCCGATGAGACAGTTCAGGCCGCGACGGATGCGGCTGCTGGCGTCGAGCTCGACCGTGTTGGTTCATCACCTTCTGGTGCCTCGCTCCCATCTGATATTCCTGACTCTCCGGTTGTCACGACGGGGACGAACGTCTGTGGTGACGAACTCTGGCACGGAGAAGAGCTAGCTGAGCAGGTTGAGTGGCTTGTTTCAAATGCGGATGGCGCTGGTCAACTCGAACCCTACCGTGCGACCGAAATGGAAGATGCTGGAACGGCACGGGCGCTTTCCCGATTCGGTGCAATCGAACGGTATGTAACCATTCGTGGGATTTCGAACTACGATAGACCGCTCAACGATGAGAACCCTAGAACGAATTTCTTCAGCGATACGTTTGAATCTGGGTTTACCGTCGGCCTCACGAATGCTGTTCGAGTCGCTCGGCGACTCGTCGATAGCCAAGTAACTTAAAAGCCCATAATTTTGTGGTATGTGAGACAAGCCGTTAGAGCCCAACTAGTAGATATGAGTACGGGCAATTTATCGGTCGGGTTGAATCGTTCGATACGGCCTGAATCCATCACCGTCTTAGTCTCCCGGGCAGCGTTGCTTGGGTTGACACTCCTCTTCGGAGCGATGACGCTGTTCGGGTCGCTGCCGTCGCTTGAAACGCAGATGGTCATCTACCTTGTCGGGATGGTGGCATTGAACCTCCCACACGGTGGGTACGAACATTTCAGCAATCTACGATACCGGGGACTCCCATTTGGCTCGAAATACGTCCTGCTGTATATCACGGCCATCGCGGCGTTCATTGCGCTCTTTCTGATTGTGCCGCTCATAGCCCTTGCAATTGCCTTTGCAACCGCGGTGGCGAAAGGCGGACATGGTGACCTTCGTGTCATGGACGCCGTGGTTGGGAGTTCACATCTCCAATCTCGCCTGCAGCGGTCACTCGCCGCGTTTGTCCGTGGCGGAGCAGTCATGATTGTACCGCTATATTTCTTCCCGGACACCTACTACATGTTCTCTGCATACATGCTTGCCATGTTCGACCCCGGACTCTCCTCGGCACTCTGGGCATCGATGGAGACATCTCGACCACTGCTTGCGGGACTGTATGCTGTTGCGGTTCTCACCCATCTTGGGTGGGGGCTGGTAACGGCAGGCGTGAGTTCATCCTGGCTGGCTGACCTTGGTGAAACGTCGTTGCTCGTCGGATTCTTTGCGATCGTCCCTGTTGTTGTCTCTATCGGCCTGTATTTCCCACTCTGGTACTCAATGCGCCAATCTGGACGAAGCGCATACGTCCACCGCGAGACGGCGGATGAAGATGACGGCCTCCCTGTTCCCGTTGTCTGGGGGACATTTATTGTGGGTGCTTTTGCCACCGGAATTATGGCTGCGTTGCTCTGGACAATTGCACCCAACCCACTGGGTAACGCCGGACTTCTCCCCGGCCTTGTGGCATTTTACACCATCTTCATCTGTATCGTTGCGCTGCCACACGTTGTCGTTGGCGAGTGGCTCGATGTTGACCGTGGCATCTGGTATGTCCCATGAGCGGAGAGCTCTCCGGCCAATCGATTGGTGTCGTCGGCGGCGGCATCGGTGGACTCTCTGCAGCGTCATATCTCGCTGCTGAGGGAGCGGATGTCACGCTGTACGAGCAGCATGAAAACGTTGGTGGGGTCGCTGGACGCATCGAAGCTGATGGTTTCCGGTTTGATACGGGCCCATCCTGGTATCTGATGCCCGAGCTGTTCGAGCGGTTCTTTGCCCACTTCGATTCGGAACCGTCCGACTGGTATGAGCTGGTCAGGCTTGACCCAAATTATCGCGTCATCTGGACGGACGGTGACCGCGCCGATATCCCTGCAGACCCGGAACAGGCGAAGGCAGTGTTCGAATCACGCGAACCGGGTGCTGGATATGCGCTCGAACAGTATCTGGAGCAGGCGGCCGAAACCTACGAACTCGGGATGGAACGGTTCGTCATGGCGAACCGCTCCAGGATTCGGGATTACGTTGCACTCGATGTGATGCGGTCCGGCCGGGCAATCAAATTCCTTGGAACGATGGACGAACACGTCTCATCGTATTTCGAGAACCCGAAACTCAAACAGCTCGTGGAATATACCCTCGTCTTTCTGGGCGGGTCGCCGTATAACACGCCAGCGCTCTATACGTTGATGAGTCACGTCGATTACAACCTTGGTGTTTACTACCCAATTGGCGGAATGATGACTGTCGTCGATGCGATGGAATCCGTCGCAACGTTACAGGGAGCAACTATCCATACAAACACTCCGGTAACGGCTATTGTCCCCGATGGCGAGGGAGTAACAGTCACAGCAGATGGAACGGCTCACCGACACGACCGGGTCATCTCTAATGCACCGCCTGCGTACACTGAACAGAAACTCCTCCCTGACGGCACAACCGACAGGAAGGCATCGTATTGGGACGAGCGAACACTGAGCCCATCGGCGTTTATGCTCTATCTTGGCGTCGAAGGGGAGATTGAGGAGCTTGAGCATCATTCGCTTGTGTTGCCTACGGACTGGAAGCCACATTTTGACGCCATCTTTGAGGAACCGGCATGGCCGGAGCGCCCGTCATACTATGTCAACGTTCCATCACAGACTGACCCGACAGTCGCTCCGGACGGATGTGAGACTGCCGTCGTGCTCGTTCCGTTGGCTCCCGGACTCGACGAGACTGAAGCAAAACGGGACGAGTTCCGTAACCAGATTCTTTCGGATTTGGCAACGCAAGCGGGGGTTGACCTCCGTGACCGCATCCGGTTTGAAGAGCGTGCATGCGTCTCGACGTACCAGAACCGGTTCAATAAACAGCAAGGAACTGCCCTCGGTCTCGCGCATACGATTAAACAGACTGGCCCGCTGCGACCAGGGCATCGGATTCCAGGTGTTGAGCGAGTTTATCTCACCGGTGGGAGTGCAAACCCAGGAATCGGGGTGCCGATGTGTCTGTTGAGCGGTGAGCACGTCACTGAAGCCGTTATCGAGGATTCCTCCAAAAGCGGCTTGCTCCCGTCGTTCCGGTGACTCTGTTCTACGTTTTCATGGCGTTTTTGTAGACCCAAGCGCATTTATGCTATCTCTTCGTACGATTGTCAACTGTGTCGCGCAGACTGCTGTTTGGGGGGGTCCTCGCAGTCCTGTGTCTCGTTGCCCTGGTCTTCGGGGGGGCATTATTATCTGCGACGCTTGCACCGGAGACAGCAGATGAAATTCTCACAGAGGAGCATGGATTTGATGAGTCGGAACTCGATAGGGTCGGGTCAGCGCAAAATCCAGTTGGGTACGGTGGGACACCCGGCCCAATCGCAGACCCGACTGACCGCTATGGCCCAGTCGCAGAACCGTACTGGCGAACGGCAACATATGACCGATACACTCGGAAGACCTGGGAGATGACCGACGCTGTCGATGGGCTGGATACTATTGATGCAATACAATCGGATGGGGATACACAACAGTACGCCATCGACACATGGGGGTTGTCCGATGCGGTCCCCGTTCCATCAGGGACAACCGCTGTCGATGAAACGACTGCCCAGCGAGCACAACTGCTACCCGATGGTTCGCTTTACGCATCCGAACCGTTCTCGCCTGGAACGACCCTTACTGTCGAGCGCGCAGACCAAACCTGGGAGTATGACGATTTCGATGTAGTCTCTAGTGGCTATCCGGAAGAACTTTCCCCGTACACGACGCTACCTGATGAGCTCCCATCACGGGTCACTGAAAAAGCATCTGCAATAACTGATGGCGTCGAGTCCCCGTACGTCAGTGCCATCCTCCTCGAACAGTGGTTGCTGTCCCAAAACGAGTACGCAGTCGATGCAGAGGCCGAAGATGACTGGCTCGTTGATGAGTTTCTCTTTGAACGGGAGGATGGAACGAGCGAATTCTTTGCAACAGCCTTTGCCACGATGGCTCGCTCGCAGGACATCCCTGCACGCTATGTGACCGGGTTTGCACCCGGTGAGACGACCGACGAAGGCCAGGAAGCCGTTCGCGGAACAAACGCGCACGCATGGGTTGAACTCTACTTCGAGGATATCGGCTGGGTCCCCTTCGACCCGACCCCTGCCGACCACATAGAGAAACGGGAGGCTGCCGTTGAGGATGGCGTCGAAACCACTGTTGAGAGCTTCGGCGGTGTGGGCGAAAAGCCACAGTTCCTCCGCAGCGATAGTGACTGGAAGATAGTCGATGACGATGGGCTTTCAGTTGAGTTCATTGAGCAGCCCACGCCGGGAACGGCAGCGACAGTTGAGGTGACTGCTGATGGAACCCCCCTTGTTGAGCACCGAATCTCCGTCGACGGCGAGGTCGCTGGACTCACGGACGAGGACGGTCAACGGACTGTCGATATTCCCTATACGAACGAGATTACAGTGACTGTTGAGCGGTACACTGGGGAAGGCTCGCCACAGGTTGATACTGGCGATGAAGACGAACATGGTGAGGACCAACAGGATGGCGATGAGCAGGATGGTGGTGATGACAGAGACGGGGACGAGGACTCAGGAGAAATCACTGGTGGGGAAGGAACGACAGACGGAGGCCTTGGTGCGCTGACACCCGGCGAGGAGACTGGCGTCGGCGGGGACGTTGGTTTCGAACCAGAGACGTATGGCAACAGCGATACGAGCGTTCATTTCACGGTCGAAAGCGAGGAACCGGCCTACTGGCGGACGGACGCTTATGACAAATACACCGGGGCAGGCTGGCAACAGACGGGAGAGCAGAGTCCGTACGATGAACCACTCGAACGTACCGGGGAACAAAGCGACACTGTCGAATATGAGGTTACCCTCGAACGGGAGGCAACGGCACTTCCGACCGTCTGGCGACCCGAAGCTCTCTCCGGTGTTGACGAACTTTCTGTAACAGAGCAGTCCGGTATTCATGCGGATACAACTCTCCCCGAAGGAACAACCTACAGCGGCGTCTCATCTCAACCTCCCGACGATGTCGATACCCTTCGCTCGGCCGACGGTGCGTATCCGGATGACATACTGGATAGATACACCCAACGCCCCGAAGATGAGCCTGAACGAATCGACGAGTTGACAGCGGATATTGTTGGGGGCGAACCAACCGCCTACGACA
>LKNH01000164.1 GCA_001564135.1 Halobacteriaceae archaeon Tc-Br11_E2g27
GACGTAACTTCGGTAACATACTCGCCACCCGTGGTGGCGAGATTGTTCAATAGCTTACGTCCGGCAGTATGAGAAACCGCAAACTGTGTGTTACAAACCGGAAGACAGCAACCGCTGTGTCAGAAGCACGAAAATTGCCGCAATAGCCACGATGACCAATTGCCGTCATTTGACGGTGACACGTACGCTCCCCTGACGATGACAACGGGAGGTTTTTACTCACAGTCTAGTAATCACCAGTATGGTTGTCCGCGTGGAGCGGGTCGTCGATGTACCGGCCCCTCGGGAGACGGTCTGGGACTTTATTGCTGACCCCGAGCGGCGCGCTCGGCCTATCAGCGTCGTTGAGCGGTTTGAACACCAGGACGATGGACAGCACGTCTGGCACGTTTCGCTTCCCATCCCACTCGTCGACCGAACGATTGCAATCGAGACCGAAGAAAACGCACGTGACCCACCGTCATACGTCGAATTTGTGGGAACCTCGAAAGTGTTACGCGTCGTTGGCGAACACACACTGGTTGAAAACGATGGCATCACGACGCTCACCAACCGGTTCACTGTTGACGGGAAAGTTCCTGGCGTGGAACGGTTTTTCAAACGGCAGATGGATGCGGAATTCGATAACTTGGAGCGAGCACTCAAGGAGTTCCTTGCTTCCCAAGACGGTGCATAACACGCTATGAGACTCGCACTGGCACAACTCGATATCGAACCCAACCAACCAGCGACAAACAGGCAAAGAGCGGTTGCTGCCATCCAGGACGCAGCAGCAAAAGGCGCCGACTTGGTTGCGCTTCCGGAGATATTCACTGTCGGCTACTTTTCGTTCGACGCCTACGCTGACGCCGCCGAGGCGCTTGATGGACCGACGACGACGCTACTGAGCGAACAGGCGAGCGAACATGATATTGCGGTGCTTGCGGGAACGTTTGTCGAAGACCTCGCCGCATCCGCGACCCGCGGGTTCGAGACACCGGCACCCGAGGGATATGCAAACACAGCCGTGTTTCTTGACCGAAATGGAAACCGGCAGGCAGTCTATCGGAAACACCACCTCTTTGGATACGATTCAGCAGAGACGGAACTACTCACACCAGGCGAAACACTTCCAACCGTTCTGTTTGAAGGCTTTACTATCGGTATCACGACCTGTTATGACCTGCGTTTTCCTGAACTCTATCGCCACTTACAGGAGCAGGGAACAACGTTGATTTTGGTTCCAAGTGCCTGGCCGTATCCAAGAGTCGAACACTGGGAGGTTCTCACACAAGCACGCGCGATTGAAAACCTCTCGTATGTCGGGGCCGTCAACGGAGCAGGGTCGTTCGCGGACGCAACACTACTGGGCCGGTCAGCAATCTATGACCCATGGGGAACAAAACTTGCCGGTGCCGGTGATGACTCCGCGCTGATTGTTGCAGACGTTGACCCGGCAGTTGTCTCGGGAGTTCGTGAGGAGTTCCCGGCGCTTTCTGACAAGCGGGACCTTTATCACTGATTATTCCCTAGCATCATCCGCCGGTATGGACGCTTTTCACGTCATAACCGGTATATGGCGCTGCTCGGTCGCCAAGGGATGCCGCGGGATGTGTGGCCATGTGTCCGGACACAGCCACTAACTCTCTGCCTCCTCGTCTTCGTCTCTTTCGGTCCAAGACGTGACCTACTAAACAGTTGCAGCCAGTAACAGGTGTATGGACTATACGTATACGGGGACGGCACACACCGAGTTGTTGGAGTCATATCGCAGCGACGAGGAGTCCTTTCAAACGTGTAAATCACCGGGGTTTCCCGAGCGAGAGGGAGCTATCAAAGAGATTGACTCCTTGCGACGACTGCTCTTTCCTGCATGCTGGAACGCGGACGAACTGGTCGGAGACGAGGATGCGATTTTGGCAGAGTTGAACGACCTGGGAGAACTGTTCTGTAAGGGAATTCAGCCGTATTCGCCCTCGTGCATGGCAGGGACGGTGACAAAGGTGCTCAATGCACTCCCAGATGTGCGTGAGCTGTTGAAAAAAGACGTGATTGCGGCGTACAAGGGGGACCCGGCCGCAAAGAACTACGTCGAAATTATCCGTGCGTATCCGGGATTGCAGGCCACGATGGTACATCGCGTGGCGCATCTGCTGTATAACGACGGACAGCCAGTATATGCCCGCGAACTGACCGAGGCAGCAAAATCCACCACTGGAATTGATATGCATCCCGGTGCGGAGGTTGGCGAATACTTTTTCATTGACCATGGAAGCGGTGTGGTTATCGGCGAGACGGCAACCATCGGAGATTGGGTCCGCCTCTATCAGGAGGTGACCCTCGGTGCCTTACACTTCGAGGAGCAAGAAGATGACGAGAGAGCGCTGAAAAAAGATTATAAGCGCCACCCAGATATTGGCAATAACGTCGTTATCGGTGCGGGAAGCAAGGTGCTTGGTCCAATCACTATCGGCGACCACGTCAGCATCGAAGCTAACTCGTGGGTGACCGAGGATGTCCCGGACCACACGAAGGTATTTACCAACCATCCCGAACTGGAACGCAAATCCTTCGATAGCTGATACTGCCGGACGTACCTTCGTCACTATACTCGCCACCCGCGGGTGGCGAGATGGTTTAAACGCTTACGTCCAGTAGTATGAGAGCAGTTGTCTCTCGGCCTCGCTTTACTCTGCTGATTCCGAACCAGTCAACCGGGAAAAGACAATCCAGAGCGTGGCAAACATGACGAGGAAGACAAATAACCCTTGCATCGCCATTTTTGGCTTGCTTTTTCCAGTTGAGTCGCCATCTGCAGTTGCCTGCTGGTCGCTCTCAGCATCTTCATCACCGATGCTCACCGATGGTTCAAAACGCAGGTCATGAATGTGTGGTTCAATCAGTGTGAACTTTGCGCACATACTGTAGCTACGTCCGTTTTGTACTTGAACGAATCCCTCCTGTGTGACCGGCAGTTATCACATCGGTACTGCCGCAATCAGAACTGTACCGATTGGGCTCATACTACTTGACGTGAACTTTTAAACAATCTCGTCACCCCCGGGCGGCGAGTATGTTACCGAAGGTACGTCCGGCAGTATCAAACGGACTCTCTCGTAAGTACTTTTGTCGTGTGGCGAGTAAGAAACATTATGTACGTCCGGGATGCGAAAAATCGAGATGAGGCCTGGTTACTGGAACACATCGAGGCACTGGGACTCGATGAAACAGCGTTTCGCTCCCGCGACTACGTCATCGCGATGGACGAATATGACCACGACCGGGCTGGGTTCGGACGAATCCGTATTCACAAAACCGATAGCGGGGAAATCTGTGAACTGACCAGCATTGGCGTCCTTGAGGACTGGCGGGAACAGGGTGTCGGCGCACACGTCGTAGAGCGACTTGTGACGACGGCACGTGACCGTGATTTCGACGTGGTATACTCGCTGACCAGTGCCGACCGCTATCTGAAGCAGTTTGGGTTCACACGGCTCCCAGAAGATGAGTTACCGCCGGTCTTGCAAAAGCGGCTTGAAGAGAAACGTGAAAACTTAGACTCCGAAGCCGTCCCAATGCGGATACAGCCCGACCGATTCCGAATGCCAGAGCACCTTCGTGATGCGTTCAAAGGCGCGCATCCGGACAGTGGAGACCAAGAACCGGAAGAAGGGCCCGAAGATTTCGGTATCGACCCCGATGAGGTAACCTACAAGTACGACACGGGCAATTGACGCCGGTACCTCGGATTTTTCTCTGCCGCAGTTAATTACAGGAAACGCCAGCCTAAGCAGGTTTTAGTACAGTTTTCGAGCTACAACAGGTGAATGAGCGTCGGGAGCGCCGACAGTATTCCGTCGGCCCCAAATGCTTAAATCCAATTCTCTAATTAGATTTAATTAGACATGGCAGAATTGTTCCCATCGTATGTGGATGTCGATTACTCGGCCGGAGCGGACGAAGACCCGTCCGATTATCCAACGCTAGATGCAAAGCTCGAAAAGGCTGTTGAGGTCACGAGAACGGGGCTCGAAACCTACGAAAACCCCGCCATTCTCTGGACAGGAGGAAAAGATTCGACGCTGGTGCTATATCTGCTCGCTGAGGTTGCCGAGGAGTTTGGATACGAACTTCCACCGGCAATTTTCATCGACCATTACCAGCATTTCGATGCCGCACACGATTTTGTCGAGCACTGGGCGGATGAATGGAATATCGAAGTCGTCTACGCCCAAAACGAGGATGTAGGTAACTACGTAAACGAACACGGCCTCACGCCCGGTGATGACGTTCCTATTGCCGAACTCAACGAACAGAACCAACACCACGTTCGCGACCTCCTTGAATACGAAGAGGAGACGTTCCCATTCCTGCTCGACACCTACGTCGGAAACCACCTGCTGAAGACCGTTGCGCTCAACAATGCGCTCGAAAAGGACGGTATCGATGGCATCTTCTCGGGTGTTCGGTGGGATGAACAGGATGCCCGTGCGGAAGAGACGTTTTTCTCGCCGCGTCACGACCCTGATATCTACCCACCTCACGACCGTATTCAACCGATTCTCCAGTTTGACGAACCTGCGGTCTGGGACGCCTTCTGGGAGGTTGTGGTGCCAGAAACCGTCGAGGAGTACCCCGCGGGATATGTCCCGGAGAACGCGGCTGACTTGCCAGATGGGCTCTCCATCGATGACGTTCCAGTTTCGCCGAAATATTTCGATGGATTCCGGTCGCTAGGAAGCGAAGTGAGTACGGAACGAAGTGCCGAACAACCAGCGTGGCATCAAGATCTGGAACGAACGACGGAGCGAGCCGGTCGTGCTCAGGACAAAGAGGACCTTATGGCGCGGCTGCGCGACCTGGGCTATATGTGAGTTTCCGTACCGCTCGAATTACACTACAAGCGCGTATCATACAGAATTATCGTGGCCTGGTTACCTTCGTCGTCTCCTCGCCGTCCAAGTTCAAGGTTTCCACCGACGGTATCGGAGACCCAGTTTGCAAGCCAGAGGCCAATACCGACGGAGTGTACGAGCGGAGTTTCTTTGCCCTGATTGATGGCTTCAATATCACTTTCCCGAATAGGTGGACACTCGTCTTCGACAACAGTCCGAATCGTGCCGTTTTCCGTTGTCACACGAATCCGAACAAGCGGGTCCGACTCTGGGTTATGCTCGATGGCATTCTCAACGAGTTCGGAGACAGCAATCCGGTATGACTCCGGCACGTCGGCGACGACTTCTTCGGGGAGGTTCGTTTTGATGCGAGCATCTGGATATTCCCGGCGGAACTTGACCGCCAGGTGTTCCGTCAACTCAACGAGGTCGGTCTGATAATCTTCCGAGGGGTTGAATCCAACTTCGGTCTGGGCAGTTCGTGCCTTCTCGCTGAGACTCATCAACTCGGAGGCCGCATCCTCAATCTGCTCTGCTGCCCGGCGATACTGTTCGTCCTCTGATTCTTTGAGGATGGATGCATGACCGAAGATAAGGTTGAGTTTGTTGCGGACGTTATGTCGCAGCACGCGACTGAGCACGTCGAGTTTCTGTTCCCGGTGGCGGCGTGCCCTAATATCCCGGGCGACGCCTGCAAGCCCGTCATACTCACCGTCTTCAGTTTGCATCAGACTGAAACGAACCTCGACAGGTTTGTGCTGGCCAGATTTTGTGACAATCGTTGTCAGAATTGAACCAGATGAGGAATCGGAACGCATTACCGCCTGGACCTTGCGGTTGAAATCGGTGAAATCATCCTCGTCTAATACGAGCGTGGGGTCAGCGCCGACCAACTCCCCTCTATCGTATTCCGTGAGTTCAACGAAG
>LKNH01000165.1 GCA_001564135.1 Halobacteriaceae archaeon Tc-Br11_E2g27
ATACCAATAGCAGCCCCAACCTGCTCGCCAGAGGCGGTCACTTCGCCGACCTGCTCGGCTTGTTCTTCCGGCGTGAGAAATCGGTGGATAACACCGAACCCACCAAGCAGAGAGAGCTCTGTTGCCAGTTCCGCCTCGGTGACAGTATCCATCGCCGCGGAGACAAGCGGCGTTTCGAGTTCGATATCCGGTGTCAGCCGCGTCTCAAGCGATACGTCGCTTCGGCTGTCGACCGGTGACCGCTGTGGGACGAGGAGGACATCCCCGTAACTTAATCCAGTCCGTATGTTGTTCATACCCTTTCAAGCGCAGGCCGTTCGCGTGTATAAATGGTTCGAATTAGCATAGTCGTGGCTACCAACCAGAGAGAATATCGCAGGGACAGGTGGTTACCGCTCTCGGTCAACCGGCAGTTCTGGCTCGTAGCCAACAGCGTCAAGCGCTCTGTCAAGGACTTGCTGAACATTTTCACCCTCAGTGACGCTCATCAGGTTGGTTTCAGGGTCAAATATCTGCTCAGTATCAACCACCCGGTCCTGTTCCTCCGTGACCAGTTGTTCGCGTTCGTCCGGTTCAAGCCGGTCGATTTTGTTGTAGATGGAAAGTACGGGAACGTCGAATCGTGTCTCGATATCGTCTCTCAGTGCGCGCTGCATCTCAAGCGGGTAACCACAATCAAGGCTTGGGTCAAGAATTACCAGCACTGCGTCTGCGGCGTGCTCAAGCGCGTTGATGGCCTGTGATTCGACTTCGTTACGTTCCTCTGGCGGGCGGTCAAGCAGACCGGGAGTGTCGACAAGTTGGTGGTTCATATGCTTGTACTCGACATGGCCGACATGAACCTGCGTCGTCGTGAACGGATACGACGCTTCTCGATTGCTTGCACGTGTGACCGCGTTAACAAACGAGGATTTGCCGACGTTTGGGTAGCCGGCGACAACGATTGTCGGCTGGTCCGGGCGGATATCGGGAAGCACGCGGAGTGCTTCGCGGGCATCCATCAGCGCTTCAAGATCATCAGCTATCTCCTCGACAACATCAGCAAGCCGGGCATAGGCCTGCTTACGGAGCTTTGTTGCGGTTTCGAGGTCACTTTTGTAGAGACGGCTCTCGTACTCTTTGCGGAGGTCAGTTGCTTTCGTACTCGCCCAGTTCACTTCGTTGAGATTCTCCCGTAGCTGGTCCACGCCGACAACCGCATCAGCGAGATTTCGGTAAAACGGGTGCAGATGGTCAAAGTCCGGCCACGCCGTAACAACGTTTTCGAGGTTGTCCGAAATAATATTCGCCGCCGTCTGCAACATTGAGTGCTGGGCGTCGATACCGGATTTTGCCCGGCCAGCGCGGGCACCCCGAGAGAACGCCTTGTCGACGAGTTCGTCGGCAAGTGGCGTCGTGGGTAACTGCTCGAATGGATGACTCATTGGCAGGAGTATGCTATGGACACCTAAAAGAACGCCGTCTCATCATTCGCTGCCGAGGTCATCCCAGAGCTGGCTAAACCGGTCCGGAAGGTTCTCTTCGCGATAGATTCTGACCTTGTACTCATCGTCCTCAAGCGAGATAACGGTACTCTCGAAATTCGATGCAAAGACCTTGTAATGGTTCCCGTCGTCGGCAACGAGTGTCTGGTCGGTAATCAGGTCGTACTCCTTGAGGAGTTCGATGCGACGATAGACCGTCGGCAACGAGAGGTCACACGCGTCAGCGAGTTCCTTCGCTGACCGAGGCTCACAGCTAAGTGCAGCAAGAACTTCGCGTGCGTGCTTGTCACCTATCGTATCGAGAATCTCCTCGATGGCTCGGTCGTCGTCCACGCCGCCATATTTTCCACCCGCCCCTAAAGCATTTTCGTGCACGGAACCTTCTATAGCGGAGTGGGCCACGGAGCGTACGATGTTTATTTCCCCGGACAGTAACAGCAGGCAAGCACATGTACAATTTTGACGAACTGAACTCCTACGGGGAGCCAAACGATATTGCGCCGGACCAACCGGCGCCCCGCGAACCGGAAGGGTCGCCCCATAAAACAACCCAGTCTCATCACGTCTGGTTGTTCGACGCGGACCAGTCTGAGACGGTACAGGATGCATATGTCGTCGCGCGAAACCCACTGCCACTTGATTTCCGAATGTGGGTGTTCGTCGGTGCCGGAGACGACGCACGGTTTACGATGCGAGCATCCCACAAATACGGCCCGGACGAATTTGTTCCCGGTAGCCGCGAGGACTGCTGTGAAGTGTTATTTGCTGGCGAATCACTCCGTGAGGAACACTGTCCCAAGGAGGTTGAATCGCTCGTCGAAGAACTGACTGGTGGCACCGTAGCCTATCCGGGCGAGGCGATGGCAGATGCTGAACGCGAAGAGGACGATGGGCCGGATAGCCCCGTGAACTACTGACAACGGAGAAAGGACCGTTCTATCTGAACGGGTCCCAACCACACACCGAACACGTTGTTGCAGTGCTATCGTGGAGGGCACCGCAATCCGGACACTGTTTTTTATTATAATTATCGTCCCACTCTACAACTTCCGTTTCGTGGCCACGTTGTGTGAGGAACTCATCAAACAGGTCGTCATCCGGTCGTGCGGACACCATACATGGTATGGTATGACACACCAGTACTTAGTTCTACTGGTCTCAACAATCTCTCTGTCAGTTAATACACCAGTGTTTTGATAACAACATTCTAGTACTGTTTGCCCCATAGATTATTATATGACAGTTGTCAGCGTCTCGATGCCGGATGAGCTTTTGAGTCGACTTGATGCGTTTGCAGAGGAACACGGCTATACTGGTCGAAGCGAAGTTGTCCGCGAGGCATCCCGAAATCTTCTCAGCGAGTTTGAAGATAGGCAGTTAGAAGGAAGAGACCTCATGGGGGTGGTGACTGTATTGTTTGATTATGAATCGACTGATGTCGAGCACAAAATGATGCACCTCCGACACGAATACGAAAATATGGTCACCTCACACGTTCATAACCATGTGGGCAACCACTACTGTATGGAGTTGTTCATCCTCGAAGGCTCTCTCGATGAGATTTCGACCTTTGTTGGAAAAATGCGTGCCACAGAAGATACCCTCTCTATCGATTACTCCGTGATGCCGGTTGATAGCATCGAACGATTAGTCTGATATCGTCTCGTTGGTTCACTTCTGTGGAAGAATTATAGTGAGTTCTCAACGTACTCTGCTACCCGCTCCCAAGACAACGTCGTCCGCGCACCGACAGACTGGACCGCAATCGCTCCGCAGGCATTTCCGACTGCAAGCGCCTCGTCCAGGGAGAATCCAGCATCTCTCGCAGCCAGAAAGCCACCGGCGAATGCATCGCCCGCACCCGTCGTATCGATGACATCCACGGAGAAGCCAGGATGGCTGATGGTTTCACCATCTTGATACAGAGCAGCCCCATCACCTCCACGTTTAGTAACGATACATTGTCCGGATCTCAGCACACCCTTCTCGCGTGCAACGGCCATTTCCCGCGCGTTGAGAAAAACCGTATCAACTGCAGAAATGCTTGGCCCGTATGCCCGAGAGTCGACGCGTCGACCGGGGTCGAAACTGACCGAAATATCCTGTTCGTGGGCTCGTTCAATCAGTTTCTCTGCTGTCTCCGGCTCCTGTCCGGTGAGGTGGAGATGTGATGACTCCGCGACCGTCTTGGCCGGAATATCCGTCGCATCGAACGCTTCGTTGACGCCCTCACTTGAAAGCACCATCACCTGGCCGTCACCATCGACGACCAGATATTTGACGGTCGTATCACCCGCTACCTGGATGAGATAGGTACAATCGACCCCCGCCTGTTCGAGTTCGCGTCTGACCAACTCACCGGTCTCGTTGCTGCCAACCGAACCTAATAAAAGGGGACGACAATCGAGTCCGGCAAGGACAGCCGCAGTGTTCGATGCGCTGCCGCCGCCGGCCTGGAAACGGCGTTCGACTGCAGCCTCTCCATCCGGCGGTGGTAAAGTATCAACCTGTAACGTCACATCCCAGTTGACGTGTCCGGCACAGACAATCTGACTCATTCCTCTTCCCAGGGCGTTGCAGTCTGTTCCCCAAACAATTCACGCATGAGCGTGACGATGCTCTCCGGGGGGAACTGACCGCGCTCTGTGACAATCGCATCCACATATCGCGGCGGTGTTACATCGAATGCCGGGTTTCGGACGGTAATCTCTCCAATCTCTTCACGTTCAGCCTCGCTAATGACTTCGCTTTCGTCCCGGTATTCAATTTCGACAGTATGGCCGGAAAGCGTCGCCGGGTCAAGCTTGACCGTTTGGGCGGCGACGACGATAGGCGTATCCCGTTCGCGTGCGGTGACAGCAAGCGACCGTGTCCCAATCTTATTGATGACTGCTCCATCGGCAGCAATCGAATCCGCGCCGACGAAAACATGGTCGACCTCGTCAAGATAGCGACCGGCAGCCCCATCAATGATAAGGGTGACAGGAATGCCGAGGTCGCGCAGTTCCGCTGCAGTGATATGGCCTTGCTTTCGCGGACGCGTCTCCTTGACAATAGCAGACAACTCAATGCCGCGTTCGTGGGCCGCTTTAATACAGGAGAGTACATCCGTCGAGTGGCAGTGTGTCATCACCGTATCGCCATCACGGAGCCGGTTTGCGCCGACAGCACCCAAATCATCCTGTGCCGTTTGAACGCGGGTCGAAAACTCTCTCGCGGCCGCAATCGTTGATGTGCGAAGCGCTTCGACAGTCTCCCCTTCCATCCGACCAAGCACGTACCGAAGGCAGTTCGGCAAGCTAACTGCGGTCGGTCGCGTCTCATGCAGTCGTTGGGCCGCTGCCCGCAGTTGGGTTTGAAACTCCTCAGCCGTCGTCGCCTCCGACTGAGATGCCTGCCGACGCAGTGCATCGGCCGCCGCACTAGCAATCGTTGCTGCCCCGCGAATTTCCATGGAGGCGATTGCTTCCGCAGTCGCCTCAACCTCCGGGTGTATCTCCGCTGTAGTCATACCCCTGACTTCGCCACGGGCGTGCAAAAAGACCACGGCGCGCCAGGCGACTCCCCGAAGCGAGATGCAGTAATAGGAACGGTTCCAATAGTGGTGACTACCCACCTTGTTTACTCAAAAACGGAAAGCGTGCGTCCACGCACGAAAAATGCGTGGACGCATGCCGCCCTGAATTGGTCCCCGCTGACGCTTCGGCCCTCCAGACGAAGCGTCATGTGAACAAACCGGTCAGAACAATATAAATGTAATGGCCTCGCTCGCCGTTTCAATCAGAATGACAAGTCATCTGTCTTCGTTCTATCGTAGCCACTGAAAGGCAATGCACACCCTAATCGCACGAAGACTGGACGATGCGTGTGTGAATCGTTTCAATTGTCACGATAGGGGGTCACATATGCTCTTCTTCAAGCACCCAGCCAAGGGCACGCTTGTAGTAGGTGAACATCTGCCTGACCCCTTCGTGATTCATCTCCTCCGATTCAAGTTCCTCAGTCAAAAACTCGTATTGCTCTCTGATTTCTTCTTCTTCGCGCATACCCATCGGTCAGGACTGTAGTAGCCAAAGCGTTTCGCTAAGCGGTGAAAAATACGCACATCCGCTTCGTGGAGAACATCGAGAGCCACGATATATGTATCTTCCAGCCCACAGCGTTGATATGAAACTACGCGGCCGCCGCGAGTGTCAAGACTGTGGCGAACGCTGGTCGTATTTCGAAACGGGAGAGATAACCTGCCCGACCTGCGGAAGCGTCCGAAGCAAAAGCGTCGCGGGTCCGACCGAGCATACGGCAGGAACGGTCACGCTCGACTTGACGCCGGTTCGTGCACTG
>LKNH01000166.1 GCA_001564135.1 Halobacteriaceae archaeon Tc-Br11_E2g27
ACAACAGCCACCGGGGCAGCATACTCAACAGCCACCACAACAGCCACCGGGGCAACATACTCAGCAGCCACCACAACAGCCACCGGGGCAACATACTCAACAGCCACCACAACAGCCACCGGGGCAACATACTCAGCAGCCACCACAACAGCCACCGGAGCAACATACTCAGCAGCCACCACAACAGCAGCCACAGCAACCACCACGACAACAGCAACCGCCCCATCCAAATCAGCAACCACCAGCACACGACCAGCAACCGACACCGCAGCAGGCACCAGAAGGTCACGGACAACCTGAGGGATACCAGCAATCACCGCCGCCAGCCCAGCCACCGGAGGAACAGCCAGGGTCCCCGCAGGAGCAGCATAACCAGTATCCAGACGAATACGAACAGTGGCGGCCACCTGAAGGCGAACCGGAATCTCAAACGCCCCCAGCGTCGCAATCCCGACCGGCCGAACACTCACAGGAGCCAGGACAAGAGCCAGCACAACCGCCGGCAGATGAGACTCATCAATCCGACCACGGGTCACCAGAAGAAAACGACAACACGGAACGACAATAGCAGTCTCGACTAGTTGCTCCGGACAACAAGCACCGGCCGTGGCGACTGACGAATAACCTCGTTGGTGACCGCACCAAGAATCCGTTCACGGAGTGACGGTTCAGATTCGCCAACCACCAGCAGATCATACTCGCCGGCGGCGTCAATAATTTCGGTACTGGGAGAGTCACCAATAATCTGTTTCCACTCGATATGCTCGGGGTCGATACCATCCTCTTCAAGCCTGTCGCTGGCACCACGGAGAATGAACTCTCCTTCTGGTGCATCCGCTTCGGACTCAGCAACGTTAAACAGCGTCACGTTGGTATCCCGGTTTCGAGCGAGAAGACTGATAAATGCGACAATCCGTCCAAGGTTCTGGTCGCCACGTAGCGGGACAAGTATTGTATCAAGAGATTCGGAAACAATGCCAGTTGTGAGGACGGCATCGGCCTCGTATTCCGCTGCTGTGTTATCGATGGTCTCGTTTCGGTCGCGGGTAAACACGACGACGGATTCTACGGAGCCGCCTTCCCCTTCAAATTGACTGGCAATTTCGGCAACCTCAGCAGTAACTTCCTCCCCGAACTGTGACCGTAGCTGGTCGGTGCTAGACTGGTCCGGCACAGGATAGTAACCGAGAACGATTACTGAGTGAGGGCCAAGTAGCTTGATAAGAGATGGAGATGGGGTACCTGGCTCTTTTGCGTTGACTGGGACGAGAATCGTCGCCTCGGAAAGGCTTGTAGACATCACCAATTCACCGTTGATTGTCTTTCACAGGGAATTCGTTTATGCGTATCGCTCCAGCAGTCATGCAACAGGGTAATTACCCTCCAAGTAGCTACAAACCAATAGTGTCCGACTCAGACGCATCGAGTGAGACCGGAGAACTCGACCGGACGATTGGATTGTTGGGAGCGATGACAATCGGGACGGGGACAATGATTGGAGCAGGGATTTTTGTCTTCCCCGGTCTAGCAGTTGCGGAATCCGGTCCAGCTGCCTCCGTTGCATTTGCCATCGGGGCAGTCATCGCACTGCTTGTTGCGCTCCCTGCATCCGAACTCGCAACCGCCATGCCCGAAAGCGGTGGCGGATATTACTTTGTTTCCCGTGGTATCGGTGCCCTTCCGGGTGCGATTGTCGGTATTGGACTCACCTTTGGGTTGATTTTCGCAACGGCGTTTTATCTCGTTGGCTTCGGGGAGTATGCAGGGGCCATCCTCGTCGAGGCAGGAGTCGTCAGCACGCCCCGATTTGGCGTTGGACCTGTTCAAATTGTCGTGGTGCTTGGCGCTGTTGTCGGCCTCGGTCTGACCGTCCTCAGTATCTCCGGGACGGAAAATACGGAATCACTACAAAATGCAGTCGTAGGCCTTCTGATTGCAATTCTTGTCGTCTTTCTTGGCATCAGTAGTCTTGATGTCCTCGGTGTGAGCGGCGAGTCACGCATTCCAGCGGAGTTTGCACCTGAGGGATATGCAGCGGTTCTCACGACGACTGCGCTCGTCTTCACGTCCTATCTCGGCTTCGCACAGATTGCGACGATTGCAGAGGATATCGTTGACCCCGGTCGAAACCTCCCAATTTCGATGATAGGGTCGGTGCT
Organism: Halobacteriaceae archaeon Tc-Br11_E2g27; assembly: GCA_001564135.1. Classification (GTDB taxonomy): domain Archaea; phylum Halobacteriota; class Halobacteria; order Halobacteriales; family Haloarculaceae; genus Halovenus. Next base: position 2,160 of record LKNH01000166.1, read on the forward strand.
ACTCGTTGCAGTGTTTTACGTTGTGACGATTTTCATCGCTGCAAGTACCTTCGATGTCAGTACGATGGAAGAGTTGGGCGAAACCGCGATTGTCGAGGTAGCACGGGAGTACCTTGGGTTCGGAGGGGCACTGGCGATTTTGCTCGCCGGATTGTTGGCGACAGTTTCGTCAGCGAACGCCTCAATTTTGAGTGCGTCGCGAGCAGTCTACGGCCTCAGTGCCGATTCGCTCATTCCGGAGGTCGCAGCCAGAGTAAACCGTGAGTACGGAACCCCACACTTTGCGCTCTCGTTTGTCGGCGGGACGGCTGTGTTGCTGACCGTAACTGGGCAAACGGAGGTGCTCGCGGAAGTTGCGTCCTTCTTGCACCTCGTGTTGTACGGGCTTATCTGCGCGACACTGATTGTCATCCGGAGACGAGACCCTGACTGGTATACACCTTCCTTTCGCTGTCCCGGCTATCCGGTGGTTCCCATCATCGGCGCAGTTGCAAGCTTTGCACTGATTGGGTTTATGCAACCGCTGTCACAAGTGCTCGGCGTCCTGGTCACCATTGTTGCGGTTATCTGGTATCTCGTCTATGCACGGAACGTCGACCTGAAAAATGCAGTGTAACATCGAAGGTCCGCACAACAACTGAGAGACGAAATGTGGATATAGACGCTTCAAAATGATGGTGGAATGCCACAATCAGAAATCAATACCTGTATGCTCACTTTTCAGAAGGTTCCATATTGGGGACAGCAGGAGATACCGGTCGTCGGAACAATGGATAGTTCTATGCAGGACGGATGGTGATAACTCCATCAGAGCTTCCGTTGACTGGTATATTGAACATCTGTTGTTCCCTTAGACACTACCTGATTGAAATCAGGTTGCCTAATACTATTATAAAATCCGGAGTAAAACTGTGCGTCCAGTGTGATGGACCAGAGCTGCACGTATGGCTTGCAGTCTGCATCAGCTTTAGAGGTGACACAATGCAATTCAATAGACGAACACTACTGAAAGGAATCGGTGCGGCAGGAGCAACTCTAGCATATAGCGGATTTGCATCCGCATCAACCGGTGTGGCACAGTATATCGTTGGGGCGAGAGGAAACCGCGCCCGAAGTCGTGTTGAAAACGCAGGCTTTACAGTAAGACACGAACTCGCAGAAGGAGAAGTGTTGGTCGTTACCGGGCCAGAAGATGCCGTGAGTGACCTTGAACGTGTCCAGAATGTGCGTTCAGTCAGTCGAGACGTGACCTTCGAATTGGAACTCCCGGAGCTTGAGAAAGAGGCTGACACATTCGAAGAACAAGGTTCCCTTGAAGAACTGCAGTGGGACAACGACATCCAGGACGTAGCATCGGCACACGAGCTCACAACAGGTGACAATACACGGATTGCTATCATTGATACCGGTATAGATCTGGACCATCCAGACCTCAAGAACGTCAACGAGGAAGCAGGGGCGGCATTTGTTCTTGACGATGACGTGCCCGAGCGCGGGCCAGATGACCCTAGCGGACACGGAACTCACGTCGCCGGGATAGCAGCGGCAACTGGAGATGAGGGCGTCGTAGGTGTCGCACCTGATGCTGAGTTAATTCCAATCCGCGTCTTTCCAGAAGATGGTGGAGCAGCTTTCGGCGACATTCTTGCGGGGATTGATTATGCAGCAGATGTCGATGCGGATGTAGCGAATTTCAGCCTTGGGATACCGGGAGTCCAGGAGCCAGAGGCAGACCTCAACCAACTCCGGGCAGAAGTTCAAACAGTATTTCAGAGTGTCACACAGCGCGGCACAGTTATCACTGGGTCCGCCGGTAACGATACAGGGAATCTCCAGCAGGGCGGTGGCTTTACACTGCCAAACAGTGTCCCTGCCGTGATAACGGTCAGTGCTACATCCCCCGCAGATACACTCTCGTTCTACTCGAACTTTGGGACGAGCGATATTGATGTCGCTGCTCCTGGTGGTTGGTATGAAACTGTCGAGCGAACACTTGGCGAGGCGGGTGAGGACGGCGACATACCCTTCCCGTTCAACGGGGTTCTGTCCACGTATCCAACTGACCTAGAGTCGAGTGTCGAACTCCCGGGATATGACTTCCTTTCGGGAACGTCGATGGCTGCACCACAGGTGGCTGGTCTCGTAGCGCTCGTACGGGCTCTCGAACCAGATAACAATGCCAACCAGGTTGAAAGTCTGATTAAACAGGGAGCAGAGCTAGTAAACGGACAAAATGACCCTGCATTTGGTGCCGGACGCATCAATGCATTCGATACTGTAAACAATATCTCCAATTAAGAGAGCAAAGCTGTAAAGATACCCAAGACTCAGTCTGACTCAGCGTTCTGGTATCAGTCAGCCGACCCGGTTTGGATGGGTGCACGGATGAGGTTGCCCCACTCCGTCCACGAGCCGTCATAGTTTTTCACATCATCAAAGCCAAGCAGTTCGTGCAGGGCAAACCAGGCAATCGCCGACCGCTCACCAACTCTGCAATACGCGATAACGGCCTGGTCGTCCGTCACGTCGTGGTCAGCGTACAGTTCTCTCAGCTCTTGGGCCGATTTGAACGTCCCGTCATCATCCAGCACAGAAGCTGTTGGAACGTTGCTCGCCCCTGGAATGCGCCCGGCACGCTGTGCGGTCTCATCAAGCCCCTCGGGCGCAAGAATCTCACCACGGAACTCCTCAGGACTGCGCACGTCAACCAGCGGAATACCGCTCTCGATGGCCTGGTCGACATCATCCTTGTATGCACGTATACCCTCGAACGGCCCACGAGCGGTATACTCCTGTGGCGTAAACTCAGTTACCTCAGTTGTAAGAGGATAGTCGTTTTCAACCCAGTAAGGTTTCCCTCCGTCAAGCACACGGACATCCTCATGTCCGAAGTATTTGTACTCCCAGTAAGCAAAGAGCGCAAACCAGTTCGGAACGTGGCCGCCACCGTAGATGACGACAGTCGAATCTGCAGTGATACCTGCCTCGGCGTTGAGCGATTCGAAGGATTCCTTGTCAAGGATATCCCGCGTGGTATTATCACTGAGGTCCGCATCCCAGTCAAAGAAGGTCGCACCAGGGATGTGTCCCTCCTCATACGGCGTGTACTCGGAATCTGCCGTTACCGTCGGATTATTTACTTCGAGCAATCGGTACGCCGGGTCGTCTTTTTGGAACTCATCTAAATGTGATTCGACCCACTCTGCCGAAACGAGCACATCGTTTGCGTAGTCTGATTCTGACATACATATCAGATTAGATACCCCACTATAGTAGGGCCACCGGTAGGACACATCTTTACCGTCGTCTCTCAGCATAGCTGTCGGATATTTCAAAGAGAAAATAGCGACTTGACCGGCCTAGAACGCCTTATAACCAGTATTAACCAAAGCTACCAAGGTTCGTCTCTGTGCATGATACCGGAAATTCCTACTGTTTTTGCGAACGCCAGAAAACACCAGAGGATGATAATTAAATCAGATTTAGTACACAAGATACTGGGAAGCTCTACAGGGACAAGCCATATACCACAGATAAAGCCGAAGACAACAACAGATACCGTCGTAGGCAGCGAAGAGAAACCAAACTGGCTGCCAAGACGACCATGCCGAATAGAAGCAGATACTACCGGTAATTGAGCAGACAACACACCATATCGAAAAC
>LKNH01000167.1 GCA_001564135.1 Halobacteriaceae archaeon Tc-Br11_E2g27
GTATTGTCTTGACGGTCGGTCGCACACGGTCGTATGTTTCCCAGAGGTCGGGAACGGTCTCTCTGTTATGTATCGCTTCCGGTGAGGTCCACTCGTATTCCGCAGTCTCCCAGTTTGTTGAGATATCACTATGAGTTGTTGAGACGAGTATGGGGTGAATCTGCCACTCTACGTCCAGTGAACTGTCAGTTACTGTAAATGGTTCGCCGGTTCGTTCAAGCGACCACTCGTCGGGTCTGAGTTCGGTTTCCTCTGTGATTTCTCGTGCTACCGCTTCTAAAAGAGACTCGGTGGCTTCGATATGACCGGCGACGGTTCCCCACTTTCCAGGGTATGAGCTTACCTCCTGACTCCGTTCGAGGAGGAGGATATCTCCCTCGTGTCTCAGAAAGATGCTCGCAACCGGACGGTGTTGCATACCGACTTTTCTCACGGAGTGCTCAAAGGTGTCGGGGTAAGCGAGATAGTCAGGTCGTTATTCCGGACGTTGCCGTTCTCGCTGCTCAGCTAGCAACCGCTTGATGCCCGCACCCGGTCCACCCTGAATCGGCCACTCGTGCTGTCGCCAGGTGGGCGGTTCGGGTTCGAACGACGGACAGGAGCCGCTACATTCACGAACCGTCTGATGACAGTTTTTCGCTGTGCAGTAGGGTCGCGAAACATCCGGCTCTGGACGCAACTCAAAATAGCGACAGTCGGGCCGCATCGAATCGGCATACGACCGCCAGCCACGCTCGTAGGCACGCTCTGCAATTTCCAGCCGCTTCCCGGCTTTCCATTCAGGGGAAACATATTCGAACCGACAGGCGGACGCGTCGAACTTTCCACCCGTTGGCTGTTCGAGAATACGGGTTCCCGGCTCAGCCACAGCAAGCGTACTTGGATGCCAGATAACGGTTGCACTGCTTTTTCCGCGACTGCCTGCATCAATGGTCAGAATACCTGCTTCCTGTGGCCGCTCAGTGAGCAGGACTGGTTCGATTGAGTCGTCGGTCGCTGCCGTTGCGACCCAGACCTCATCAGCCAGGCTGACTGCTACATCCCGTTCTAGCTGTGCAGCCAGGTCGCGGGCGGCGCTCGCATCAAGGTCTGGTTTGTTCTCGATGGCAATGATGCGTCTGACCCAGTCCGGGTACTCCCATTTTCGTCTGAGTTCGATTCGGCCGTTGGTCCCGCGTCGGCGGTCAACGAGTCCCCGGTCTGCCGCTCGGTGTACTGCCTCTCTGACGTATCGCCACGGATACGACGGCTCTGGAAGGGCGTCTCGATACCACTCGTAGGCTGGTGGGGCATTCTTGACGATGTGTAGCAGGTCTGAATCCAACCGCTTTGTACCAAAGTTCGCTCGCTTCTGTAGCCCGGCAGTGTCACATTCGATAACGAGGGTATCCCAGCGTCGACCTTTCGTCCCCAGCTGTCGGGCGACGATGACTGGCGTAGTCCGTTCGCTCTCTGGTGGCCAGTATCGCTCGGCCCATTGACAGACACCCAACTCGAACTGAAACTCCGATTCCACAGGCTAGGTCACGACTGGGGGGCTGTTGAGACTACCGGATAGAACTGTCTACCGCACGTATCGAAGTACAGCTGGCAGTCTGAGAGTATCAAATACTCGCTGATAGGAATCACGACAAATCACGGGTGCTTTATCAATTGCACTCGGAGTATGAACAATGTCATCTCCTCCGCATATTGTCGGCATGGTCGGTAGCCTACGTGACGAAAGTTACACACGAATTGCTATCAAACACGCACTCGCAGAATCACGGGAATACGGTGCGACGACAACGCTTGTTGACCTGCGGGAGTATGACCTGCCTGTCTTTGATGCTGATAATCGGGAGGTCGGTGATGCTGACCAACTGAAAGCTGACTTGCAGGCGGCTGATTCGATTATCCTTGGGACACCCCTGTATCATGGCTCGTACTCGTCGGCGCTGAAGAATGCGCTTGATTACTGTGGCTTTGACGAGTTTACTGACACAACTATCGGGCTGTTGACCGTCGCTGGTGGTGGGTTTCCTACCCCTGCGCTTGAACACCTCCGCGCAGTCTGTCGGTCGGTCAATGCCTGGGTGCTCCCGCATCAAGTTGCTATTCCACAGGCACGAAATGAAATCGAAAACGGAGAGTTCCGCGACGAGGACCTTGCCGAGCGCGTTGAGACGCTCGGGCAGCGCGTCGTCGAATATGCCAACATCGAGCCTGACCCACCATCGTTCCGTAGCGAACAGAACAAAGGGGCAGACGACTAACTCGACCAACTGACCGATACGCTGTCAGAAGCCCTAACTTTGCCCCCCTCGGAGAGGTGGATATGATTACAATTGACCTCGACAACTTCATGTTTGAACTGAAAGACGGCTCGCTCAAACACGTTGGAACCTCGAACAACACGGCGACGACAAAGCTCTACGACGTGGAGACACTGGAGATTCGAGAATTTGGTGACGAGCGCGTCAAAATCGCCTGCGAGGATGAGAGCGGGAATACGGTCGAAATCGCACTGTTTCCGGAGGAAGCCGAAAAAGCCGCTGCGGAAATCGAAGCGATGAAATCAGACAGCCGCGTGTTCGACGAATAACTGTGCCGTACGCAACCAACGACGGTGTGTCGCTCTATTACGACCTGGATGGGAGCGGCGAAACTGTTGCCTTCATTGGCGAGTGTGGATTCGGCGCGTGGCAGTGGGGGTGGCAAGCACCAGCGCTTGCGGGACCGTACGAGACACTTGTGTATGACATGCGGGGCGTGGGCAACTCCGATATGCCTGATGGAGGTTACGATATCGAGACGCTTGCTGCGGACCTCGAAGCTATTCTTGCTGAAACTGAAACTCCGCGCGTCCACCTGGTCGGCGCTGGTCTTGGCGGGCTGGTTGCACTCCAGTATGCTCGGAAATATAATCGCGCCCACACGCTGACTGTCTTCGGAGCAACCGCAAACGGGAGGAATATCGACGACACCGCTCTCAGTGAACTCTATCCGGAGTCCCGAACCGAAGACCGTCTCACCGCATCGTTGTCCGCTGGCTTTACCCAGGGCTTTCTGGAGGCACAGTCGGAAGTTATCGAGCAAATCTGTACCTGGAGAGTCGACGAAGACGCCCCACCCAAAGTGGTGACACACCAAAAACAGGCGATGTCCGAATTCAGAATAACTGACCTGTACGAACTGACCCGCCCGACCCTCGTCTGTCATGGCCACGGGGACCCCGTTGTTCCAGTTGACGCAGGTCGTAAACTTGCCGAATCCCTCCCGCGAGGTACGTTCGAGGCAGTCGAAGGCAAACGACTCTGTTATATCGAACACTCTCGGGCTGTCACCGACAGGATTCTCGGATTTCTGGATTCTCACCCAATTGATGGCCAAGGGTAGCCGAGTCGGTCTTTCACCGCTTCGGTTCGATATCCTTGGTCAGGCCATCTCGTAAATCACGGCCGAAATACTGGCCTGCAATACCCGCGATGAGACCGCCGAGGACCCCAATTCCGAGCAACGTCGTGCTTGCGCCGAACATCGAGAGCGGAAAGTAGCTCCAGAGCACTGATCCAGCACCGACCAGCACGCCAGCAAGGCCGCTTTCGACGTATCGGCTCTCGCTGGCAACTGCGCCATATAGAAAGACGCCAAAGAAAATACCGAGCACCGACGTGACGACCGCTGGAACAAGCGGAATCAATCCGACAAGAAAGATGCCAAGGATGGAAAGCAGCGATGCGACACCGATAGCTTTTCCGTCAGCGAGCGACCCGAGACGACTCCGGATGCGGCCCTTGTCAGCTTTTGTGGCGGACCTGTCTCTTTCCGGCTTTTGCTCGGACTGAGTTGAACCAATTTCGGTCGAGAAATCGAGCTCACTCTCTGTATCGAGTTCCCGTTCGAGTTGTTTTTCCCGCTCGCTCATTAGCTTCCTTTGGCGTTCGAGGGCTATTGGTCTTTGGTCGCGTTTCACTGGAAGAACCGGTTCAGAGAGATCTGCCTCCGAAACCGTTTTGCCCGAGAATAATCAAACACGAACTATGAGTGGCGAGCAGAATGATGAAGAACTAGAACGGCTTCGTGAACAGAAACTCCAGGAACTGCAAGACAAGGCAGAGTCCAACGAGGGAGCGAATGAAGCAGCCGAGGCCCAGCGCCAGCAGAGGGAGGCACAGAAGAAGGCAGTGCTCCGACAGCACCTGACTGATGGGGCACGCAAGCGACTGAACACGGTCAAGATGTCGAAACCACAGGTCGGCGAACAGGTCGAGCAACAGGTGGTTGCGCTGGCACAGAGCGGTCGGGTACAGGGCCAAATCGACGAGGACCAGATGAAACAGATTCTCAAAGAAGTCACGCCTGATTCGAAGAGCTTCAACATCAAGCGCCGATAGATGGACGTCGGTGTACTGTACAGCGGTGGGAAGGATTCGACGCTCGCTGCCTTGCTTCTCGAACCGTTTTATGACGTCACTGTGGTCTGTTGCACCTTCGGAGTCACCGACGAGTACCAACATGCAATGGACACAGCGGCACGCGTTGACCTTCCTGCCCAGTCTATTGAACTTGGCCGTGAGATTGCTGAAACAGCAGCAACTCAGATTGTCGAGGATGGCTATCCACGTAACGGGATTCAGTACGTCCACGAGAAAGTGCTCGAAGCGGTTGCCGAACAAACTTCTTTTGATGCCATTGCGGATGGGACGCGTCGGGATGACCGCGTGCCTACCGTTGGCAGACCACTAGCACAGAGCGTCGAAGACCGATTCGACGTTTCCTACCTTTCACCGCTTGCCGGCTATGGGCGGCAGGCTATTGACGCGCTCGTCGAGGAGTTGCTACTCGTTGAATCCGGCCCCTCCGACGAGATTCCGAAAGGTGATTATGAGACAGAGATTCGGGCGCTTCTTACCGAAAAACACTCCAGTGAACTCGTCGAAGAAGTATTTCCGGAGCACTACCAGTCACGCGTCCTAAACCGAAAATAGCGCACAATAGAACGGCTTCTCACTCTGAGACAATCTCAAAAGTCAATACGAGCCAGTTCTCGCCTGGGTCGTCGGCAGGCAACCCTAGGAATCCGTCAATCAATGCGTCCCCAGTTTCATCATCGATAATGAATTCGTTGTCTACGACTGTCACCTCAGCCGGTGCAAATTCTGCATCGAAATTACCACTTAATTCACCACTTTCTTCCGACGTTGCATCGATATCGAACTCGAAGGAATCATCACCTTCGATAGTCACTTCCAGCGTTCCTTCCGCGGTCATAAGGCCGTCTTCGATGTCGATATTGCCGGACAGTCCGCCAAGCGCTTCGATAGTTGCCTCCGCCGTCCCGGTATCGACCTCGGGGAACTCGACGGACGTTGATTCCCAGGTGTCCCCATCGACAGTTGCTTCAACGGCGATTGCTTCGCCATCTTCCGTTTCGGTTGGGAAGGTTAGTCCTCCCTCCTCTGCATCTTCTTCGCTCTCCTCGGCAAATGAAATGTATCCACCGACACCTTCGGCTTCGAATTCATCACCCAGTTCAAACGGTTCCTGGTCTTCATCATCTTCTTCTTCGGCCGCTAGTTCTACCGAATCCTCAAACCCTTCATATTCGGCAGTGATTGTCACTGTCCCCTCTCCGGCCCAACTGACTGTCTCATCAACAACGGAAACGATGGCGTCATTATCACTTGTCACCGTCGCATCTCCGGTGACGGTCTCTTCTGACCCATCGTCATATTCCGCCGTGACAGCTAGCGTCGCTTCGCCGTCGACGGACAAAACGGAGTCAGACACATCGAGCGAAAGTCCCTCTA
>LKNH01000168.1 GCA_001564135.1 Halobacteriaceae archaeon Tc-Br11_E2g27
GCAAAGAAGATAATGCCGTCCATTGTGTGTCAGTACTCTGTCCGCTGTATCAAAAGTACTTGGCTACGCCGCGACCCATCCCGCTCCGAAGACGTAGAGGCCGACAAAAATAAGCGCAACAGGGACGAGAACAGTTTCGACCCACTCCGGAATAGCAATCGCTGCTGTTCGAAGGGAGATGAGCAGCGCAACAGCAACCACGAGACCAGCACCAACAACGTATAGTGCCGACACTATAGCGAGCTCAACAACTGTCAACCCGGCAAAAAATGGGACAAAAATTGCAATATTCTCCCCGTTCAAGCCGATGCCAGCAAACGTTACATTCCCAATCCGATGCCGTCGTGACATGTTTTGAACAATCTTGAGGGGCTGGCTGGTCTCACGACGATTGTATAGCCCCCGCATACCGAGCACGAGTGGGAGAACCCCGAGAAGAAACGCATAATCATGGAGCAGTTCCGTCGCTATTACCGAACCAACTACTGAAGCTCCCAGGCCGAACCCAGTGCTGAGAAAGTGTCCGATGACGATTTCCGGTGGCTGATACCCGGGGCTGGTTCCGAACACGAGCAACACCAGGAATGTATCAAGATGTGTCAGCAGAAAAATCCCAGCAGCAATCGCGAGTACTGAGAGCACACGCATACTGTTCAGGCCAGCAGTAAAAATCCATTTAATTTGCCCGGCTGCTGCTCCGTCCCGTGATTTGAGGGTAACCGTTATACTCTTCCGTGCCATACAATCCCTTGCACAACAACGAAACATGAGCGAACAGACGGAAACGATAGACGGTTCGGAGTCACGATACGCAACGATTACTCTCGGAAGCGAGGATGTGCTTCTTTACGACCGAGAGCGCCCCTCTGCATGGCTCCAATCGGATTATGCTGTGGAGTTGTATAACTGAACCACCCCTGATTTTTGGCCATCGGAACCAGTGTTGGTAAATTACTCTTCTACGAAACGGGAGTATGCCGTGGCGAGTGATGGAGTCATACGACAGCTACGAGACCGCCCGGGAGTCATTTTCGTGGGACCTTCCCGACCGGTATAACCCAGCAGTGGATCTATTGCGAGACCAACCGGACCCGGAGCGTGAGGCACTCAGATACTGTCCTCCAGCGAATAGTAACACCGACTCCTCTGTTCCCCCAGCCGTTGAACGAAGCTACTCGTTCCGGGAACTGGATATCCGTTCCAGCAAACTTGCGAATGGACTCCGTGAGCTGGGGATCGAAGCCGGCGACCGTGTTGGTGTTGTCATTCCACAAAAACCGGCAAACCCGCTTACACACCTGGCAAACTGGAAACTTGGCGCGGTTTCCGTCCCATTGACGGTATTATTCGGGCAGGATGCGTTGCAGTATCGACTTTCCGATAGTGACGCGCGTGCCGTTGTCGTTGATTCAGCAGTTACCAAGACTGTGACGGACATTAAAGAGGACTGTCCATCGCTTGAACACGTCATCGAACTCGGTGACTCATCGAGGGAGAGCAGTATTGGGTTCGAGACACTTATTGCGGACCAACCGCCGGAAACCGAGATATATGACTCCACGCCGGAGACTCCATCTGCGATTATGTATACAAGCGGTAGTACCGGCCCGCCAAAAGGGGTGTTACACAGTCATGCGCTGTGGCTTGGACGGGCCGCAGCGGCCTTCAACTATTTCGACCAGACGCTGACAGAGGGAACACTTTGGACACCGGCAGACTGGGCATGGGGCGCAGCACTCGGCGGCACGCTCTTTGCTGGCTGGCATTACGGAGCAACCGTCGTCGGGTGGCCGCGAAGTGAGTTCGACCCCGCCCAGGTCTTTGCTCATCTTGCACAGCAGGAGATTACGCACGCGTTCATGCCACCGACTGCACTGAGATTGCTCATGGATATTTCCGACCCAGAGGGAACCTACGACCTTTCGTTGCAGACGCTCGCTGCCGCTGGAGAGCCACTGACACCCGAGATTATGGACTGGGTCGATGAGAGCTTTGACAGTGTCTCACTCAACGAATTTTACGGTCAAACTGAGCTAAACCTCTGTGTTGGTAACTGTTCTCGCTGGTTCGATAGCCAGGCAGGTAGCATGGGAAAACCGCTTCCTGGCTACGAGATAGCAGTCCTTGACCCGGAGACACACGAATCCTGCAATGCAGAAACTATCGGCGAAATTGCAGTCAAGCCGGCAGATGACCGCATCTTCTTCACCGAATACTGGAACAACCCTCAGGCAACCGCGGAAAAGCAGACAGCAGGTGGCTGGTACCTGACCGGCGACCTTGCAAAACAGGACGATGACGGCTATCTCTGGTTTCTCTCACGAAAAGATGATATCATCCTCACGAAAGGATATCGCGTCGGGCCAACGGAAATTGAACGGACAATTCTTTCTCATCCACGGGTCGAACAGGTCGGTGTTATCGGCGTACCAGATGACACGGTCGGTGAGGAAATCCACGCGTACATTGTGTTGACTGGCAAGGAGGTGATAGCCCACGATGAGATTCGGGATGAAATCAGAGAGCTTGTACGGGAACGGCTTGCACAGTACGAGTACCCTGCTGCGATACACATCGTCGATTCACTGCCACAGACCTCAACTGGAAAAATTCAACGGAACGAACTCCGTAATCGGTGGGAATCCGACAACTAATTCTCACGGTATCGGAGAGGAGTTATCAGTCGTACTGGAGGAACTTGCGATCGTAATCTGGGTCATCTTCACGGAGTGTTACAACGACAAACGACTCCGGTGGAAGCGTTGCCAGATCGGTCGGGAGCGTTCGAAGTCGTTCGTGCCAGCCAACCCGGCCCTGACGTGGGGAAAGGACACTGACGAGGTCGTTTTCGTCGGATTCCTCTTCCAGATACGGAAGCAGTTTATTCCACGAATCAAGCTCGGTAAACGTTGCTTCCAACTCGGGTTCGACGAGTTCGAACAACCGATTATACTGGTCTTCGCTGCTGCCAATGAGCAACACCTCGAGGTCTGCGTTGACCCGGTCTGCAACCTTTTTCACGAAGTGAACACCTTCGAAGAACCCTTCTTGTGTATCGACCCCGTGAGGAACGACGACAAACATTCGTTCAGTCGTGTTAATTGGGTGTCCAAGGCGCGCAACGAGTACCGGAATTCGAGTGCGCTCAAGAACTCGGTCAATGATGCTCCCGAACATCCGGTGAGTCAACGAGTGCGTTGCATCCCAACCCATCAGAATCATATCGGCCTGTACCTCCATTGAGCCACGGACGATACCGGAGGCTGGGTTATGATTGACGCGCGTTTCTGTTTCGAGTTTTACATCGGCCTCGTTGCCAATCTCAACGAGGTCGTCCATCGACTCACGCGTTTCTGCAACCCGCTTTTCGGTCTCCTCTTCGCCACCTGATGGACTGATAACTGTAAGAACGTTGACTGGTTGTTCTTTTGATTCCGATTTAAGTACGAAGGAGAACTCAAGCAACCGCCGCTGTTGCTCTGCGTGATGTGAGAGTGGTAACAGAATGCGAGGGTCTGTCACTTCGCTATCGTCTTCGGTCGCTTCCCGCGATAGTGCCAGTTTGTTGCTTGCACGGCGGGTGAGCCATGGACTGACGATTGCTGTTACCAGCAACAAGAGAACGACAGCATTGAGGATAGCTTCCGAAAAGAGCCCTTCCTCGACGCCGATGATTGTGACTGCAAGGGCAGCGGCGGCCTGCCCGGTTGACAGTCCAAATATCACCGACCGTTCGTTGCTATCGTATCCTTTGATAACGCCGACCGCCTGGGAGGCAAGCCACTTGGAGACGAACATGACGATAATGATGACACCGGCAACCTGGAGCGTCCGTGGCCCATCAAGAATTACGGCTGGGTCAACCAGTATACCGACCCACAGGAGGAAAAATGGAATAAATAGTGCGTTACCGACGAACTCGATACGAGTCATCAGCGTCCCGCCCGGTGGAATCAACCGGTTCAGTGCAATTCCCGCAATGAACGCTCCGAGGATAGCTGCAATATCGAGTAACTCAGCAAGCGAGGCAGCGGCGAAAAACACCACAGCAACGAAGAGAAACTCGAAATAACTCTCTTCGCTGAAGTTTTGGAAAAACCACCGCGCTGTTCGGCCAACGACGAACCACGTTGCACCAAACAAAATGAGCAGTGATAGAGCAATATCGAGCAACAGTATCGGTGTGAGTCCGCCATCATGGCCGCCGACAACTAGAGCGAGAACAATCAGTGCAAGGGTATCGGTAAACAGTATTCCGCCGAAAACAGCCGTCACTCCCCGGTTTTTCGTCACTCCATATTTGTTTGCGATGGGATAGGCAAGCAGTGTGTGTGAGGCAAACACCGCAGCTAGCAACAGCGCCGCCCAGATATCAAGCCCCAAGATTGTGACCCCCGCAGTGGTTCCGAGAATAAAGGGGACGAAGAAACTAGTCAATCCAAATATTGCGGCGCTGTCCGGGTCCTGCATGAATCCGCGCAGGTCCATCTCCAACCCGACTGTAAAGAGAAGATAGACGAGACCAACGTTCCCGAGCAGCACAATTGTTTCCGATTCTTCAAGGAGATTCAGTCCGCCCGGTCCCAGTGCTGCGCCGAGAAGGACAATACCGACAATCCCTGGCTGTCCTAACCGCTCAATCACCAGCGGACCAACAAGGAACGCCATCAGTGCGAGGGTAAAGATGAGAACTGGTTCCTCGATAGGCCAGCCTGGCGACTCATACAGGAAGTTCAGCGGCTCCAGCCTTACTCCGACACCAAATGTAGACGAAAGATGTGACATGACTGTCTCTAGAAACACAGTATCTGTATTCTCATTGCCGACGGTCTGCTAATTAAAGCTACCGAAGGTAATCAAGAGCACCTCCTGTTATCGAAGCTAACTCCTAACTTTGTTGCCTGTCTGCATCTAGCTATGCAACTTACCTTCCTCGGAACGGGAAGCGCGATGCCGACCGGAACCCGATTTCAGACTGGGCTATTGCTGGAAGCGGCAGATGATACAGTACTCCTCGATTGTGGGAGCGGTGTCCTTCATGGCCTTGCAAGAACGGATGTGGGGTATGAAGGAGTTGACACCCTCGTTCTCACGCATCATCATCTCGACCACGTCTCTGATTTGTTGGTGTTGCTCAAAGCCAGGTGGCTCGCTGGCGAAACTGAAATGACCATTGCTGGCCCGGAGGGTACCGAGCAGTTAGTGCGCGAGTCGCTCGCTGTCCACGATTATATGCAAGGGCGAATCGAGTTCACGTTCCACGAATTTGAGGCCAATGCAGAGTATACCCTGCATGACTTCTCGGTGCAGACCTTCGAAACACGCCATTCAATGCCGTGTCTAGCCTACCGGTTTGGACATCCTTCGACCGAACAGGAGCTTGTTTTTTCAGGAGATAGCGAAGCGTTCGAGGAACTAATCGAATTTGCCGACGGTGCGTCGGTGCTCGTTCATGACTGCTCTTTTCCGGATTCAGTCGATGTTTCAAACCATCCGACACCCTCCCAACTTGGCACGGCCCTTGCGAACGTAGACGCAACTATTGACGAGGTTTATCTAACGCATCTGTATCCACATACCGAAGGGCGACAAGAGGAAATGCTTGACTCGCTCGCCACCCACTACGATGGGAGTGTTACAATTGCCGCGGATGGACAGATCGTAAAAATGGAGCAATAACTAGTCTCATGCCGTCCGGAGCGTGATGTTGAATGCCGCCCCACCGTGGTGACTTTCCGAGACCTCAATGGAACCGCCGTAAGCTTCGAC
>LKNH01000169.1 GCA_001564135.1 Halobacteriaceae archaeon Tc-Br11_E2g27
GAGAGCCATGAGCGCCGCGGACATGTATCGGGAGCAACGGTCGACAAAAGGGAACGACCCCGAAAAAGTGGTCATCTCGGCCGCACTCACTGGTGCGCTCACCACCCGTGACCAGTGTGAAGCAATTCCCTATACGCCAGAAGAGATTGCCGAGGAGGCGAAAGCCGCGCGGGAGGCAGGGGCAGCGGTGGCCCACATTCACGCACGAACCGAAAACGGCTCACCGACGTTCTCAACGGACACATATCAGGACATCTACGACGCCGTTCGCGACCGAACCGATATCATCATCAATTTCTCGACGGGCGCTATCGGGACGCCAGTCGAGGACCGCCTGGAGTACGTCGAATCCGTCCAACCCGAGATGGCGGCGCTGAATATGGGTTCGATGAACTACGCGAAATATTCGGAGAGCAGGGAGGATTTCGTCTTCGATATGGTTTTTGAGAACCCATTTTCGGAGATTCAAACCCTCCTCTCGGGAATGAACGATAGCGGCGTCACGCCGGAACTCGAATGCTTCGATACGGGGCATATCGGCAACACTCGGCCACTTCTTTCAGAGGGCGTTCTGGACAGACCGTTTCACGTCAGCCTCATCATGGGCGTGCTTGGCGGGATTCCGGCGTCGGTCGACAACCTCTCCCATCAGGTTCGCCAACTGCCCGATGACTGTACGTGGCAGGTTATCGGTATCGGGGAAAACCAGTGGCCGCTCGTCGGCGCAGCGCTGACGATGGGCGGCAACGTCCGCGTCGGCCTGGAGGATAATTTCTATCTTCCCTCTGGGGAGATGGCAGATGGCAACGGACCGCTTGTTGCGGCCGCAGCGGAGATGGCACGGACCGTCGGGCGGGAACCAGCAACGCCCGACGAGGCACGAGAGATACTGAACATCAGATAACTGCACATCTTTCACATAGCTATGACGACACCACAGACACCACCAAGCACGGATATCTTCACTGACGACCTCCTTTCGGGCGAAACAGCACTCGTTACCGGCGGGGGAACCGGTATCGGCAAGGAACTATCGCTGGCGTTTGCTGACCACGGCGCGGATGTCGCCATTGCCAGCAGGTCGATGGACCATTTAGCACCCGTCGCCGACGAAATCGAGTCTCGCGGCGTGAATGCCTGTGCAACCACTGTCGACGTTCGCGAACCAGACAGCGTTGACGCGATGGTCGAGACGGTCATTTCGGAGCTCGGAGACATTTCGATACTGGTCAACAACGCCGGGGCGAACTTTCTCAGTCCGGCAGAATCACTTTCGGAAAACGGCTGGCGCTCGGTCGTCGGAACCATTCTCGACGGAACGGCCTACTGTACCTTCGCTGTCGGCGAACACATGATTGCAGAGGGGAACGGCGGCGTCATCCTCTCGATGGGTGCGACGAACTCAGTGAGAGGTGCGCCGTATCATGCCCATTCCGGTGCGGGAAAGGCGGGCGTACACAACCTGATGCAGTCGGTCGCGGCTGAGTGGGCACAGCATGGCATTCGTGCGAATACCATTGCCCCTGGCGTCATCAAGACTGAGGGAATTATGGAGGTCATGGAAGCGGGAATGGGTGAACAGGTTGTCGAAAACGACCTCGCGGCTGACCGACTCGGAACCCCGGAAGACTGCGTCCCAATCACGCTCTTTCTGGCGAGTGATGCGGCCGCATACGTGACTGGCGCGTACTTTGCCGTCGATGGTGGACAATTGCTCGCCCCGACGCCGTTTTAAGAATCTCGTTTCTATCTCCCGGATTTCGTAGATTGCGAACCTTGCTTACTCAGTTGAGGGGAGGCAGTGAGCGAAACAGTTCACCGCCAGCATCCGCGAGCGAAGCGAGCCACCCGAGTCGGAAAAAGGTATCTTTGGGAAACTCACGGTGACGCTTGAATGGTTACCCTTCTCCAGAGTGATGGCGTGTATCCACGCCGTGAACGACGTAATATTGCATCTGTTGATACTGCCGGACGTAACTTCGGAAACGTACTCGCCACCCCGGGCTGGCGAGATTGTTTAAACGCTTACGCCCGGTAGTATGAGCAGGAAGCTCCACTCCGGAGCCATAGCTGACTGCTCATAGTGTGCCTACTCCCTAAGGTACTGCCACAATTGTCCGACGTATGGGCTGTTCTCCCACCTTCGATGCGGGCTAATCATTGTAATCAACACTTTCGCCTCATCGTGAGTCATGTGGCCGTTCCGAGCGTAGTCACAGATAAGCCGCGGTGTCGGTACGATACGAGGTCCTTGGAGAACTGCATGGATGAGCGGGAAGTTCGTCCCACTAAACTCATCGGTAAGAAACCCGTCGACAGAGAGTGCGTTTGCGAGCACGATGCCGTCAGTCTCGCCATCGTCAAGCCCGAACGTTGGACGTGAATCTGCTCCATCTTCGCATTCATACGGATCTTGGATCGTGTAGTAGTTGCAAGCAGCGAGGACATTAGTCGCAGCTGCGGCGTGGATGTCCTGATACTGTGCGACCTCGCGGAGTTCGGTAACGACTTCCGGTGGCACGAACACATCACACGAGGTAAGGAGATACTGGAGTGGATCTGGATCTGTCTCGGTATCGAAGGTGTCGTCGGCACGGGGGACGCCGAGACTGATGAGCGCACTGGTATCAGCAACGGCTGTTCGCAGTTGATAACCGCTCATCGGTGGTTATCTGTCTCGACTGTCGTCGCCTCGCCATCATAGATGTCGGTATCGTCGGGTGCGGCGAGATAGAGTGGTTCGTCTTCAAGATCTTTTTTGAGCAAGCGGAGTCGCTGGGCACTCTCAGCACCGACCATTTGCTTGACAGTCTCGAACTCGAGCTGGTCGTCGTAGTATTTTGTCGCCACGAGTTCTTGATACGTCTCACTGTCGGCAGTACTTTCTATGTATTCACGAATCGCCTCAACGAGCAGATCCGTCCGATCTTTGTCGAAGAGATCAGCAATCGCATCGAGGCGGTCAACGAGGTACTCCGGGGATTGGAAGTGGACTCGTCGTGGCTCATCACTCGCGCCCATTCTATGTGCATATCTTGCACACGAAGTGATAACGGTTTCGGTGGTTGCACACAGCTTGCACATTTGTTCACTCAACCAGCCAAACCATAGATCTCACTGAACGTGTCTTCTCTATGCAGCAGTAGCTTGTGATAAGAACAACATCGGAGATTTTGACGCTACTGGAGACAGGGACCCAGTGACCGATGTGATGCACTGGTTATCGAAAATCTATCAACATGGATGGCAACATACAGAGGGTATATGCAACGCGACTTGTGGGCACGCCCGCAACTGCATGACGTGGCGGCGTCGTTGCCACGCAGTTCCCGTAGCGAGCAAAGCGAACGAGACAACCCGAGCGAGAAAAAGGTACATTATCGTCGCCACACAGCAGTGGGGTCATACAAATACCGATGAAACCAACCTCCACGGCTGATTATCTGACAAGCTGTTACTGATTCTGCTCTGGCGGAGTCGCTTCGCTGGCTTCGGCAGCATCGACTCGCTCGGCAGTATCCAGTTGAGACTCGCTCACCGTTGTCACTCCTGTTTCTTCTAACTCATCGAGTTGTTCAGAAATTCGTCGTAACCGATTTTGCTGTCGTTGGTTCGAGGTTACTATCAAATCCGAGAGGACGCCGAACATGACGAGTTGTAAGCCAAACAGAAGTGCAACGCCGCCGGCAAGCGCAAGTACATCATGCGCGATGCCGTTGAAAAACCAGGCATAGCCGACGTATGTTACGAGGAGAACACCAACAAAACCGCTGAGGACACCAATACTCCCGAAATAAAACAGCGGGTTGTTTGTTTTTGCCATCTGGTACAGCCGGAGGATGATGTTTCCGCCGTCACGGAAAGGTCGCAGATTCGTCTCGGACTCGTCGGGGCGCGGCTCGTAGGTTATCGGAACAACGACGGTTCGGACGTCATGTTTGACACACTCGACGGCCATCTCGGTCTCGATACCGAATCCTTGTGCCGACATCGAGAGTCGCTGAAACGACTCCGTCGTGAATGCACGATAGCCGCTCAGAATATCTGTCAGTCGCTCACCATGAATAAAGCCGAAGGCGCGGTTTATCATCCGGTTTCCAAATTTGTTGAGCCGCGTCATTGCGCCGGGTTGCATGTTGGCGAATCGGTCACCGATGACGTGTTCTGCCTCGCCATCAAAAATCGGTGCCAGCATCCGCTCGGCTTCTTCGGCGCGGTAGGTTGAATCGCCATCGGCCATCAACACGACCGGCTGTGAGATAAGCGAGACTGCCTCGCGGACTGCCTGACCCTTGCCCGAACCGCTTTGCTCTTCGACGCGTGCGCCAGCGTCGGCAGCAAGCTGTTGAGTGTCGTCACTCGACCCACCGTCCATCACCAGAATGTGCTCGAAGCCCTGCTCTTTGAATCCCTCGACGACCGCCTGGATGGTCGCCGCCTCGTTGTAGGTGGGAATGAGCACACAGACCTTCTCAGCATCCACCATATGGCCCAACTATGCCGGTCCCTGTGAAAAGCGTATATGGTCTGGGTTGGCCGCCACCGGTTTCGCTTGCGTGGGCTTATCAGCGCCCAGCGGCTACGTGGGACCAGTGACTGACGACGACAAGCCGACACAGGAGCAGTTCTATGATGCCCTCGAAACGCTCGGGCGACCGGTGGTAACCGCAACCAGATACGCACAGCTCCGTGACTGTACACAGAATATCGCTCTCGAAGAACTCGAAGCCCTGGAACACGAGGGGGTTGTCGAATCTGTCGACGTTTCACCTGACCGTGTCGTCTGGTATCCACAGGAATGGGCACGGTTGACAGACCGCGAGCGCGTTGTCGTCTTTCCGGAACGCCGGCAACTGGTCGTCGACCAGCCGAAACAGTTTACACGGGCGCAACTGTCACAGTTCGCTCATCTTATCGACACCACTGGTTCGGGAGCGTATCTGTACGAAATCCGGACCGAAGATGTCTGGCAGGCGCCCTACGAGACGTTCGACTCGCTGCTTGAGACGGTTCGGTCGGTGCTGGATGAGCCATCACCGCCGCTTGAGGACTGGATGGAAAGCCAGTATCGCCGTGCGAATCTCTTTCGCTTGACCACCCACGAGGATGGCTATCACGTTCTTGAGGCCGAGTCACCAGAGATAATGGGAAACGTTGCGCGACAGAAACTTGATGACGGACAGCTCAGGGCCGACCTCTCGGAGACGGAAAGCTGGGTTACCGAGGAACGGATTGCCGAGGTGAAGCGGGTTCTCTATGACGCGGGCTATCCGGTCAGGGATGAACGGACACTCGATGGTGGCGAGCACCTCCCCGTGGACTTGCGACTGGAGCTTCGTCCTTACCAGAAACAGTGGGTCGAGAATTTCCTCGAAACGAACGCTGGTGTACTCGTCGGGCCGCCGGGTTCGGGAAAGACTGTCGCCGCGCTTGGAATTCTCTCGGAAATTGAAGGAGAGACGCTTATTCTGGTGCCTGGCAGGGAACTTGCCGGGCAGTGGCGCGATGAACTGCTGGCGCAGACGACGCTTGAACCGGAACAGGTTGGCGAGTACCATGGTGGCGAAAAGAACATCCGGCCGGTGACGATTGCGACCTATCGCACTGCTGGCATGGATAGACACCGCCAGCTGTTCGATAGCCGCGAATGGGGGCTGATTATCTATGATGAGTGCCATCACGTACCGAGTCCAATCTATCGACGAAGTGCCGACTTACAGACACGCGCACGGCTTGCCCTGTCTGCCTCACCGGTTCGGGAA
>LKNH01000170.1 GCA_001564135.1 Halobacteriaceae archaeon Tc-Br11_E2g27
CCATCGTTCTGCACAAACAGTGGGTGTGATGGCGTCACCTCGATTTCGCGACCGGTCGCAGTATGGATGCGGTACATCCTGTCAGGCGCTTCTCGCTTCCAAACCTTTGTTGCAGCCTTTGTTTCAATCTCCCCACTGTCGGTCATCGATGGAAGTGGAATATTCACCTCGTCGTACACACCATCATCAACTGGCTTTGGGTCTTCAAGATGTGTCTCGACTAGCGTCTTGATATCTATCGATGAGCCGTCCGCTAGTCGAACGTTCGTGTCGCCACTTACACACTTACCAGTACCAGGATCCCCGATAAGGAGCATGTGGAGGTCGCCACGGGTCCGGGACCCGTCGGGGAGGTGTTTGGTGACGCCCGAAAAGAGTTGAAAGACCATCGCGAGTTTCTCGCGTTCGTAGCCGTAAATCGAGGGGGCGATTGCGCCCTCCATCTCCTCGTAGATGTCGGGATGGTTGGAGAGTTCGACAATCTCTTTTTTGTCTTCTTCGGTGATATCCATCTCCTCGAACTCCTCGTCTTCGATTTCGACGGTCATCCCGTCCATGTAGATATCGAACATGGGGGATTTTTCGCGGTCGTTGCCCCGCTGGTCGAGTTGGAGGATACCGGTGACGGAGACGTGGTCGCCGGCAGTTACATTGCCCGTAATATCGTCTTCGATGTTGATATCGATGCTCTGTGGTGTTTCGCCGCCGCGCAGCCCTTCGGGAGACTCCTGAACGCGGAGTTTCTGGGCGTCGATGAACTCGGATTGGTCGTAGTTGATGCGAAACGGTCCTTGTCGCTCACAGCCCTGGCACTCGTGGGGTTCCTGAAAATTCCCCGTTTCCTGCGGAATCCGGGTAAGGGTGCCACAGCGCTGGCACTCGAAAGCGGCAGTGGTGACTTTCGGGCGGACGTCGGTGGCTTTGCGGATGATACCCTGGACGGTAAGTAACATGCCGCGGTGGTCGGCACGGATGGCGCGGATGTCCGTCGAGTCGGGGAGATTCGTGACGCGCACGTGGGCCTGGCCGAGCGAGACATCGACTGGGAGGTCATAGAGGCGGAGGGCTTCTTCGGCATAGCGCTGGAGCTGCTGGGGTTTGTTTCGGAAATCATCAGCGAGTGCAGCGTCGAACCGATAGAGGTCCTGCCAGTCGATATAGAGGGATTTCTGTTCGCTCGGATATTTCTGTGCGAGCTCTGCAATCTCGTTGCGGTAGTAACTCCGGTAGAACTCCTCAAACGAGTCAATCAGTTCAGTGTCATCCGCGCGGGCCATCTACTGAGACTGGGATTGTGCCTCCTGGTTCAAGAAGGTTCGCAAACCAGGGTGAATGTGAAACCGCTTGTTGCTTGTATTTGTACTATTACTTTAATGTAAGAAAAAATTAAAACTACACTAAAGTTCACTCTATTCCTTCTCTTATCAATCAAAATAAAACAGAATATAATTTTATTTGTAATTTATTTATTCATTCAACTGGAAAAATCTATCAAATTAAGTGAAATTAAATAAACTGTAGGTTATTTGCAAGATAAATGTTATTTTCGAATTGGAAACTCTCCACGTCTCACAATCTTGTAGGGCGCTTTGTCCGAGCGTACTCCCCCAACCTGCTCTGTTCCGTTTGGTTGCACAGTTAGTAGACGCGGTTTACACTGGTAACAAAGCATACCGCGTGGCCGGATGGCGAAAGATACTAGCGACCAGATAACTTCCATCAGTGTATGACTGCTTCAGAGAGTTCCTCGGGACGCGGCCGCCCGAGCAAGGTTATCCGGTTGCTGGAGGAATACGAGTTGGATGGGTTTGGCGATGAGTTAGAGCGACGGTGGACTGCCACGGAAGACCGGTATAGCCTCCGCCAGCTTGCACGGCTCTTTAACGAGCGACTCCTTGAAGCGGCACTTCGGCAGGCAGATTCACAGCCACTTGATGGCGAAGCGGAGAATCTGCACAGACTTCTCACTGCTGATGAGGTGAGTAGCGCAGACCGTACACGTGCACGGAGACAGCTTGAACGGGCGGGTGTCGACAGCGAGCAACTCGAACGCGATTTCGTCACGTACCAGGCTATCCGGACGTATCTTAAATCACACCGTAACGCGGAGTATACACCTGATGAGACTGACCCCCTCGACCGAGAAACGACGAACCTCCAGCAGCTCCGGGGCCGAACGGTGTCCGTCACTGAGGGAAAACTTCGACAGCTGGCAGACAGCGACGCCTTGGAGTTAGGCGAGTTCCGGACTATTGTCGACATTCAGGTCGTCTGCGAGGACTGTAACACCCAATACGATGTCGTTGAGTTGCTCGAACGCGGCCGCTGTGACTGCCCCACTGCGTCCGATTCATAGGCATTTCAGCTTTCCATTGTCTTTCCTGTGGGCTGTCCACAACGTATCATAGCATTCATATTTGCCTCGACAAAAGGGCAACTATGGCTGTTACAGGTGAAGAGCAACTGGCCGAACTATCGGTCAAGAATATCGGCGGTATTGAGGAAACAACTGTCCAGTTTAAACCGGGCGTTACGGTGCTTTCTGGACGGAACGCAACGAACCGAACATCGCTGTTACAGGCGGTAATGGCGGGACTCGGGAGCACCGATGTTTCTATCAAGGGTGATGCTGACGAGGGGACCGTCGAGTTATCGCTCGGTGAGGAAACCTATACACGGACTCTCAAACGGACCAATGGAGAGGTGACGGCATCGGGTGAGGCTGTCCTCACGGACCCGACCGCTGCCGACCTGTTTGCATTTTTGTTGGAATCGAATGAGGCACGACAGGCCGCCATGGTGGATACAAACCTGCGCGATCTGATTATGCGGCCAATCGACACCGACGAAATTCAGGCGGAAATCGAGCAGTTGCTCGAACAGCGCCGCGAGGTCACAGACCAGATTGAGGAGTTAAAAGAGCTCAAGCGTCGGCTGCCGACGCTCGAAACCGAGCGGACTGAGCTCCGCGAAGAGATTGAAGAGACAAAATCAGAGCTGGCTGATGTTGAGGCAGAAATCGAAGCGCGTGACGGCGATATTCAGCAGGGAAAAGCCGAAGAGGAAGAACTTGAGAAGAAACTCGACCAACTCAGCGAGAAGCGCTCGGCGCTTGAGGATGTTCGTTACGAACTGGAAACGGAACAACAGAGTCTTGAATCACTCCGGTCGGAGCAAACTGAAGCCGAAGCTGAGTACGAAGAATTACCGGAAAATGCACCGGAACAGCTTTCGGAACTCGATTCACAGATAGACTCACTCCGGAACAAAAAGCAACAGCTTGAATCGGAACTGACGGAGATACAGAACATCATCCGGTTTAACCAGGAACTACTTGAAGAGACTGGCGAGACGGTCTTTGATGTCTTCACGGACGACAGCGAGTCAGTGACTGATGAACTGCTTCCTGACGAAACCGTCACCTGCTGGACGTGTGGAAGCGAAGTTGAAAGCGAACAGATAGAAACAACAGTCGATAAACTCCGGGAGCTAAGCACCGAGACAGTTACAGAAATAAACGATATCGAGCAGGAACTCGATGAACTCACCGCGGAGCGACGCGACCGAAACGAGCAACAGCGCCGCCGGGAACAGCTTGAACGTCGACAGAGCGAACTGGCAAATGAAATCGAGCGAACGGAGTCGACAATCGAGGACCTCTCAGCGAAGCGAGATGCACTTCGCGAAGAGATTGAAGAGGTCGAGACGGAAGTCCAGGAGTTGGAAAACGACGCGTATGATGAGTTGATGGAGTTACATCAGTCGGCGAATCAACTTGAATACGACCTTGGCGCGCTTGAATCGGACCTGGAACGGGTCGAAGAGAACATCAGGACTATTGAGGAACGGCTGGACGAGGAACAGGCGCTCAAGAGCAAACGCGATGAATTGAGCGATGAGATTTCTTCGCTTCGGACGCGAATTGAACGAATCGAGCAAGAGGCAACGGAAAAATTCAACGAGCATATGGATACGGTGCTTCAACTGCTAGGGTATGATAACATCGCCCGTATCTGGCTCGAACGGAAAGAAACAACCGTCCGGGAAGGCCGACAGCAGGTCACCAAAAGTGTCTTTGACCTGCATATCATCCGTCAGACTGACAGCGGCACGACCTACGAGGATACTATCGACAATCTCAGTCAGAGCGAACGGGAGGTAACAGGCCTCATCTTTGCACTCTCCGGGTACTTTGCACACAACGCCTACGAGAGCGTACCGTTCGTTTTGCTTGATTCGGTAGAATCAATCGATGCAGAACGGATTGCTGCGCTGGTCGGGTATCTGTCGGATTTCGCTTCGTATCTGGTCGTTGCACTGCTTCCAGAGGATGCCGCAGCGTTGCCGGATGAGTACGACAGGATTACCGATATCTGACACGGTGTCGCCCGCAGTAGGCTGTTTCTATAACAATAGTATAGCTGTTATACAAACGCTCTCTGAAGATAAATTGAATTTGTGTTTTCTCCAGTTTTGTTTATTTTCCGACCATACCGAATCCAAACAGTTTCTCCGGAGATATTATACATATATTCTTATATTCCTTTGAGACACTATCCTCGTTGCTGTGCTGTAATGGTGTTTCATACCATCGAGATACAGTACGCTTCTATCTTTGTCTCTGTCCCTGATTATTATTGATGTACTTTCCGACATTACCGAATACATTGATAATATAGGGGAGAATGTTACTGGCTTATTTGTGATGTTATACCACACCATGGCAGTCCTCCACTTCCACTTTCCCGCCCTCATATCGAAAAAATGTCCCTAAATGGCTACATCTGGACACCAATAGACAAGATTGAACTTCCGGCAGTGTCGGAAAGCTTTTGTGTTATACCCTATATAGCTCACAACAGTTGATGTCAAATACAGTTACCCAATCGGTTGAGCGAGCGTTTCTCGTCGTCGAGCACCTTGCAGAGCACGGTGAGATGGGCGTATCCGAGCTTTCTTCGGAACTCGATATGCCTGTCAGTACTGTGTATGATTATCTCCAATCGCTGACCGAAATGGGTTATATTACCAAAGCTGACAAGCAGTATAAACCGACTATGAAGTTTCTAGAGGTTGGCTACCAGCAACTTCATCGGTCAAACATCCATCGTGCGGCCAGAGCGGAACTTGCTGACCTCGCGGCGGACACCGGTGAGCACGTGACACTGATGGTTGAAGAAAACGGGGAGGGCGTTTTACTTGACGTTCAAGAAGGCGAACAGGCGGTTGATTTTCTGGCGTATCCTGGTGCCCGAATGCCGCTGCACGCAACCGCACCGGGGAAAGCAATTCTTGCACATCTTCCTGACGCTCGTGTCGAAGCAATCGTCAAGGAAAAAGGGCTTCCAGCACTGACGAATAATACTGTCACCGACTCCGAACACCTGTATGAACAGCTCCAAGAGATCCGTGACCAGGGCTACGCTGTGGATGATGGGGAACGCATTGCTGGGATGGTTCTTGTTGCTGCACCTGTCCTTGACCGAAGTGACCGGCTTCGCGCTGCCGTCTGCGTCGCTGGACCCCGAAATCGGTTTCATGCCCAGCGCCGTGAAGAAATCAGCCATCTGGTCAGGGAGACGGCTAACGTTATTCAGGTTCAGATGGATTATCGCCCACGATAACAACGCTCTTATACCGGTCGACGGAACAATTGATAGTTCTCACAGGGAACGAGTGGTGACGAATCTATCAAAGCTTCCGTCGGCCGGTATAAGAGCGTTGTTATCGTGGGCGATAATCCATCTGAACCTGAATAAC
>LKNH01000171.1 GCA_001564135.1 Halobacteriaceae archaeon Tc-Br11_E2g27
AACCGTGGAGTTACTGGGCCAGACAGTCCCGTACGAACTGCGAGAGAGCGAAGACGCAACCGAGCCGCGTATTGATGTGGATATCAACGGCGTTGCTGTTGTCCTCCCTGCAGACTCAACAGAGCGACCCAACAAATTGCTCAAGGAAAACGCCAATTGGGTTATCGAAAAGAAAGAAAAATACGACACATACCGAGAGCAAATCCCCGAACGCCGATTCGAAGCTGGAGAGACCTTTCCGTATTTGGGTGAGCCCCACGAAATTCGTATCGAACAGCGCTCAGCGTCGGCAGTCAGCGACGGTGAGTTTCGGCTTGCAGCCCATCACGTTGAGGAGACATCAGTAAAGCGAGCGCTCGAAACGCTGTATCGACGAAAGGCACGGGAGCGATTCGAACGCCGTGTGGAAGAGTTGGCCGACGAGATGAGCGTCGAGTACGACCAGCTGCAGATTCGTAACCAGCGGACCAAATGGGGGAGCTGTTCGACCACTGGAACGATTGGGCTCAACTGGCGGTTGCTGATGGCCCCGCCGGAGATTATTGACTATATTATCGTTCACGAACTGGCACACCTCCAAGAGCCGAACCATACCGACGCATTTTGGGCGCTCGTCTCTCAGCATGACCCGGAGTGTCAAGACCATGCCGCGTGGCTGGAAGAGCACGGGACGACGCTTGTGTTCTCAGACGAAGATCTCTGAAGTGGGCGGAGCACTTGGCTCTCTGAAACCTGAAAGAGATACCAAACCGTAGACAGCTTACGGGAACGAAGAGCGCAGAGCGCCAGCGAAATCAGGTGTGCTGGGGGCCGCCACTCTTGGATGAAAAGTACTCGTTACCAGGTTCCGTGGAAGGTATCGAACTCAAGACTGTCAAGCGGTTTCTCGCCGATAGCAATCTTGTACTCGCCAGGTGTCAGCATCGGACTGTGAAACTGTGGGCCATCATCAGTCGTGATGCGTGGACAGCCGGTGTTAACATAGGCATCGAGGCCGAAATTTCGCAACCTATCTGGCGTGATTTCGTCCATCGTGATAAGGTAGGCGTCTTCGTTATTCTCGACGATTTCCTGTGCTTGTTCCCAGCGTCCCTGTCCGATTTTGGTGCAGAAAATCACGCCCCACGTGTCGGCATCCATGGCCTTGTGGACTGACGCGTAGCGCTGTTTCATGAACTGCTCGTTATCGGCGACAGTGACGACGTTGTTCACCGGGTCAGCAATGACGACGTGCTTTTCTGGATGTTCCATCGCCAGTCCGAGCGGATGGAACTTCCCACCACCCACGTAGAGAATCTGGTCGGCATCGACCTCAGCAGAGGCGTAGTTACAGCCGAGTACCTGTCCCTCGTGTGTAAGCCGGTCGTCGCCACGGCGGGTATGAACAGTATATCCAAGCCCTTCCAGATACTCCCGCATCTCCTCGAACTTGTTCATATGCTGGGCCGTAGTGACGAGACCAACATCGGGGTCCTCCTCGGGCGTCGTTAGCTGTTCATCGATAGCTTGCTCGACAATGGGAAAGACATCGACGTTCGAAAAGAGGGGGACGTAGATGATTTTATCCGATTCTTTCATCGGAGAGTGACCGAAGTGGACGAACACATCGGTTCGTTTCATCAGGAAGGTATCGAGGTCACAGGCACCGTAACACGGCTGGCCTGAAATCATCACGTCCACATCATCCGGCAATAACTCCCGGAGGTCGTCTGCAACACCAGGGCCGCGCCGTTTCAATCCTTCAGGAAATTGCAGACCAACAGTTCCTGCATTGCGTTCGTCGACGGCTTCGACGATTCGGTCGAGTTCGTAATCCCATTCGCGGTCGTGTTTGAGCGACATCCCGGTGTTTCGGAGGTCGCCATCAGGCCGGTTCGAAGACTGCTGACTCATTTCGAGGCAATAGCTGCTCTGTGCGTATAACGGCGGCGTTTTCCCGACCGCTCGACTGCTTTCCCTGATACGACGTTCCATGTCGTGGCAGCATCGAATGTGATAGCCGACCACTACCA
This sequence comes from Halobacteriaceae archaeon Tc-Br11_E2g27, assembly GCA_001564135.1. Lineage (GTDB taxonomy): Archaea > Halobacteriota > Halobacteria > Halobacteriales > Haloarculaceae > Halovenus. The sequence continues at coordinate 2,013 of LKNH01000171.1, forward strand.
TTTTTATCCAAAGCCGCTAATGCCCTGTAATGAGCGTTGATACCGACCAGCAGCCCGCAGATGAGTCAGTCGACGATCTCGCCGAAACGTTGGGAACGACTATCGCTGAACTGCCAGCCTACGAACGATTTATTGAGGCCAAACGCGCCGTCGAACAGGACGAAGCTCTGCAGGACGCCATCGCGGAGTTTGAATCTCATCGGGAGTCCTACCTGGAAAAACGAGAGGCGGGGAATGCCAGCAAAGCGGATTTGCTCGAACTCCAGGAACGGCAAGAAAAACTGCACGACAGACCGGTGATGGCAGAGTATTTGCAGGCACAGAACCATCTCGAACTTCGTCTACAAGCAGTGAATATGGCTATCAGCGACTCGCTGGAGATTGACTTCGGTGAGAAGGCTGGCGGCTGCTGTGCTGAGTGATATGAAATACCGACTGACGGACCTGGAGACGGTCCAACAGGAGGGGTCGTGGCTGTTTACGGTCAAAGATGGCACAGACGAACAGGAGGTTTTCCTCATTCCGTGTGAGCGGGAGGGAGAGCCACCAGTACAGGCGTGGGTAAACCGGTGTACGCACGAAAACCAGCCGCTTCACCGCGAGGACGTCGGCGTGGTGAACCGGGAGGGAGCCATCGTCTGTCCCAAACACGGGTCAGCTTTCGATTCGTGTTCGGGCAGTTGTGATAACGGTCCAGCAGCGGATACAACGCTTCAAAGCGTCGAGATTACGGTCGAAAATGGAGGCGTCTATCTAACAGACAGTGGGCTGCGGTTCGTACACGAAGGCCCAGTAGAGTCTGATACCGATGACGTCCCTGGGTCGACATCACACCTTCGATTTTGAACAGCAGAGCGGTGTTCAGAGATTTCGCATGATGGCAACCGTACCGACTGCGATGAGAACGACTCCGACGAGCAGGGCAATCCAGCTTCCGATAACCTCTCCAAATCCGATTGTCCCTGCGGTCAGTTCCTGAAACAGCCAACTCAAAAACAACAACAATACCGTTCCAACCAGTGCGGTAACTGCAGCGGTACCGTATACGAGATTATTCGGGAGCTCGTCAAGAACCGAGGTCTGCTCCTGAGCAACGAAGATGGTCATAATCAGCGCAATTGTTCCGCCGGTCTCCCACGTTACCACGAGTCCGAGTAGGTCGACTGTTCCAAGAGCGTAATCGAGTATCATCGTCACGCCGAGGGCAACACCGACGAGTGCATACAGCGCAATACCGAATTTGAGTTCGTATTTGGTATCGCTCCGGCTAAAAATATCGCCAATTCCAGGTTCTCGATACTGGTGTTGTGGCGGTGGTTGCTGGTATGATTGTTGTGGTGCTGATTGCTGGGGTGATTGTTCCGGTGTTGATTGGGTCGTCTGCTGGTGTGCCTGTCCGCCCTGTGTCCCTTCTCCTGACATTACGTGCATCGTTGCAGAGCCGTTACAAATAATTAACTGATTACTGAGATATTTTCAGTTATCTCTTGTTCTAAACCAGCGTTTTATTGTAGGTGCCGAACATAGAATTCGTGTATTAATGAGTACGGTCACTGGAATTACGATGGCGTCGATGTCTTCATACGCAATCTTAGGGTGTGGAAGCGTCGGCCATGCCGTCGCTGAGGAACTCGTCGCCTCCGGAAAGGATGTGCTTATCCTCGATTCCGACAGCGGTCGTGTCGAAGCGCTTCGCGACCAGGATTTGACAGCACGTGAGGCGGATATTCGTGATGCCGATGTCGCTGAGGAGATTGCAGACCGTGACGTTCTCCTCATTCTCTCGTCCGACCTCGATGCGAACGCGACTGCAATCGAGAACATCAGAAACCGAGACGCCGAGCAGTTTATTATCGCTCGTGCGTCGGACCCGGTCTCGGTCGACAGGCTGACCGAAGCGGGTGCTGATGTTGTTATCAATCCAGCATCTGTCATTGCTGACTCGGCGTTACGCGCGCTTGAAACTGGTGAGCTGGAATTCAAAGCAAAACAGCTCTCCGATGTCATCGACCGAACTGACGGGCGAATGGCAATCCGTATCCACCGAAGTCCAAACCCGGATTCGATAGCCAGCGCAACTGCGTTACGTGCAATCGCTGCCAGCCGTGATGTTGAGTCAGATATTATCTACGACGGTGAAATTGGCCATCAGGAAAACCGGGCGTTCGTGAACCTGCTCGGCATCGAACTCGTCTCCGCTGACGAGGTCGACATCGACACGTATGACACTGTTGCACTCATCGACCACGCAAAAAGCGGCGACGACAAGCCGGAATCCGGCGTCGATATTGTCATCGACCACTACGAGCACGACCACGAACACGACGTCGCGTTTGCAGATATCCGCCCAAACCTTTCCTCGACATCGACAATCCTGACGAAATATATTCAGGAACTTGATCTCACGCTGGACCAGGAAGTTGCAACGGCCCTTCTTTATGGTATTCGGGCCGAAACGCTGGATTTCAAACGTGATACGACGCCCGCGGATCTGACTGCGGCAGCGTATCTGTATCCATTTGCCGACCACGACACGCTTGAGCAGGTTGAGTCACCATCGATGTCACCGGAGACACTCGACGTCCTCGCAGAAGCAATCCGCAATCGTGAGGTCGAGGGCTCTCACTTGGTCTCGAACGCCGGATTTATTCGTGACAAGGAAGCGCTGTCACAGGCTGCCCAACATCTGCTGAATTTGGAGGGTATCACCACCACAGCGGTCTTTGCCATCTCCGATGATGTCATCTATCTCGCCGCCCGCTCGAAAGATATCCGCCTGGATATCGGCAACGTACTCGAAGATGCCTTTTCGGAGATTGGTGAATCTGCGGGTCACTCGACGGAAGCAAGCGCGGAGATTCCACTTGGTATCTTTACAGGAATCGAAATCAGCGAGGATACGAAGGATACGCTTCTCGAATTGACGGAAGAAGCAGTAAAGACGAAACTGTTCGATGCGCTTGGTGTCGAAAGTTCGGAGAGTTCGAACGGAAACTAATACTACCGGAGGTAAGCCTTTAAACAAGCTCGGCACCCTGTGGTGTCGAGTATGTTTACGAAGTTACGTCCGGCAGTATAACTCACGCAGTCGCTTCGGTCTCCTCGTCTGCCTCTTTCTGTCGCTGGATGTGTTCGACGATATCGCTTACAATGATGACATCCCCGACGGACTGAACCCAGCGGTACGGGACAATTACTCCTCGCGCGGAAGCGGCTTCCTTGGCAAAGAGCTCGCGATTGAGTTGATGAAGGGCAAGGCCGGTTACTTGTTGTCTATCGAGTTCAAGCCGGAGGTCTTCAACTTCGCCGAGGAAGACACCGTTGTTCGTGTACACTTCACGGCCAACGAGGCTCGTAATTTCCTGGGGTACGGAGTCACGGTCCATACTCGCAACTGGCGGGGCGGCATCTTAAATTCTTGCGCTCGAAGCGGCTAATTCCTACCGCGGAGACGATGTGTTTAAATGGGGCGAACGGCTCGTATCTACCAGTTCTTAGGTGAGATGGGATGTCCGAACCACAGCAAAATGAGCGGGGAGATGCGTCGGCGTTGCGGACACCAATTGTCGCGGTTCTTGGGCACGTAGACCACGGCAAGACGAGCCTTCTTGATGAGGTTCGTGGCTCTGCAATCAGCGAAGGCGAAGCTGGCGCCATCACCCAGCATATCGGCTCGACTGCCGTCCCACTTGAGGTCATTTCAGAGATTGCGGGCGA
>LKNH01000007.1 GCA_001564135.1 Halobacteriaceae archaeon Tc-Br11_E2g27
CTGTAACGTCTCGGAGGGAGCCGAAGCAACAGCGAGCATCGACCCGGTGCTCGCCACAGCGCTCTTTTTCGGTGGTGGAGTTGTTGTTCTTCTGACGCTCTTTCTGTGGGGCTGACCAGAGTCTCATTGTCGCCTATACCGGTCGACGGAACAATTGATAGTTCTCACGCAGGATGGGTGGTGACGAAGCTATCACAGCTTCCGTCGACCGGTATAACGTCCCTGTATGACTGGTCTTGTCACCCCTCCAAACACACCATGATTGTCCAATTTTGCTAGAGAAGTCCGCGAAAAACTGCCGTAATCGGAATCCGTTATTACTGCGGCATATCGAAACCTAAAACATGTACACACTCGATAGTTTGAGTGAACCATGAAGGTTGATAAGCGGCTTCACGACCGAAAGTTTGTGCGGACGTTCTTTACGACCCCGACAGCAGTCGAGGGCGAGGATGACTCAGCAAAGATGCTAGAGGGGGCTGCCCAGCTCACCGGCATGGAAGCGCCTGACGTCTGGGTGCCTGACAACGAGGATGCAACCGCTCCGAACATGCGCGACGAAGGAGCACAGAACATCATCGACGTCGTCTCCGAATACGGAGCTGACTACCCCGGCGAGATTCACCCACGTATCGAATGGCATCGTGACAGCCCGGCAACTCGGCATCAGTGCCTGAAACACATGCTCAATATTGCTGACCCGGACAAAGGAGCCATCCAGCATATCGACGGCTTCGTCATCCCGGAAGTTGCGGACCTCGACGATTGGAAGAAAGCGGACGAGTTCTTCACAATCGTCGAAAACGAGTACGGCCTCGAAGAGGGCAGTCTCGCCATGTCCGTCATCATCGAGAGCGGCGCAGCCGAACTCGGCATGGGTCGACTCCGCGATGAGATGGGCAAACCAACGAACAACCTCCAGCGCCTGTTCATGCTCGTCGACGGTGAGGTCGACTACACGAAGGACATGCGCGCGATTACGCCAACCGGCGAACTCCCACCGTGGGACGAACTCCGTCACAACACCTCCCGCGCTGCAAGCGCAGCAGGACTCATCGCTGTCGACGGTCCGTACGACGATATCCGCGACGTCGAAGGCTACCACGAGCGGATGATTGACAACCGCGCAAAAGGACAGCTTGGTATCTGGGCACTCACGCCCGGCCAGGTTGTCGAAGCGAACAAATCACCGCTCCCGCCAGTCGAAGGGAGCTGGCAGATTGACGCCGGTGGCCGCGTTGTCGACCTCGCCGAAGAGGACGGCAACTACGTCTACAACGGTGACCGCGTCTCCCTCGAAGAGACCGACGACGGCTACCTGCTGACGGTCGGTGCCGAAGAGCTCACGCTCGATGAGGATGAGCTGAAAGAAGAGCTCGTCAACATGGCGCAGTATATCCCAAGCCTTGACGATATCGTCGACTCCATGGAGGAGTTCGAAGCGGCGAAAGAAGCAGGAAAAGGCGCAATTGCGATGGAGCGTGCCGCAACCATCGTCATCGACGGCATCGAGGTCCACATCAGCAGCGACCGCATGTGGGACGAAGCAACCTACCAAGCTATGATGGCCCCGATTGCACTGTTCCAGGACGTCTACGAGAACCGTCCGGACCAGCACGATGACCTCGCCGAACTCTACAACGCAGACGTGCTCGAGCGCGCGATGGCTGTCGGCAACTGAGCGACGAACAACAACGCATACGCAATTTTTTCGGCAGGAACCGTACAGCGTAGCACTCCCAGAGCCATCCAAAGAGTGAATGGCACGCCTTGCTAAAACCAAGTGAATGACAGAGGGAGCGCTGAGTGCAGACGAAGCTCGCCAGCAACTGTATGAAATCATGAAGCGGGATGCGGGCTTTGAAGAAAAAACCAGAGAGGCACTCGAACTTGGTCGACAGTATCTTGCTGTGCAGAGCGGATTCGTCTCGAAAGTCGAACAACAGACAAACCATTATGAAGTGCTTATCAGCACTGGGGGTGCTGATGGGGTTGTCCCCGAAGGAATGACGACCGATTTACGGGGAACGTACTGTCGACACACGCTTGAACGGGACTCGCCGCTTGCGTTTCACGATGTCGAACAGCAGGAGGAAATCGAGAATCTGGAGCGTGGCAACTTCGACTGCTATCATGGCACGACCTTGACTGTGGATACTGAGCCGTTTGGGACAGTCTGTTTCGTCTCGCTGGACGCGCGGGGCGAACGCTTCACAGAGGCAGAGACGATGTTTGCCGAACTCGTTGCCCGCCTGCTCGAACATGAACTCGAACACGACCGCCAGCAAGCGGAGCTCTCCCGTCAGACCAGCCTTATCAACGTCCTCGATAGGGTCCTCAGACACAACCTCCGTAACGAGATGACCATCATCCGTGCAAACGCACAACTCGGGTGGGAAGGTGGCTGCACCGAGTGCGAGCTAATCGTCGAGCGGTCCGACAACCTCATCGAGATGAGTGAGGCTGCACGAGACCTTGGAAAGCTCATCAATACGGATTTCGACCGACAGCAGATGCAGGTCGAGGAACTCGTTGGTCGACTAGAAACCAGAGTCACAGAGAGCTATCCGGATGTCCAGCTGGTGGTTGATACCCCTGACTCGCTTGTCCTCTCGGCCTATCCCAGCCTTGAATCGGCATTGTGGGAGTTACTCGAAAACGCAGGCGAATACGCAGGGCCGAATCCAAGCGTGACCCTCAGTGTGAGACCGCAACCAGATGCAGTGACCATCGCTATCAGCGACGATGGACCGGGGATGCCACAGCCCGAACGTGATGCGTTACAAGCAGGAACCGAGACGCAGTTGATTCATGGCTCCGGAATCGGGCTATGGACGGCGTACTGGGTTGCTGCCAGTCATGGCGGTGACCTCGATATCGAGACCGACGACGGAACTACCGTGCGCCTCTCGTTGCCGCGGGCCAGTTCGGGTTCCGAAATCGATTCGAGGGAACCGCTTCTTTCGCGTGCACCTGACCGGTATCAGGCCGCGTTTACCAATGCACAAATACCGTTACTGTTGCTCGATGAAAGCGGCCGAATCATCGATGCGAACGAACAGGCAGAAACACTGTTTGGACAGACTCGGTCGTCGCTTCTCGGGCGCAACGGAACCGAGCTCTTCGCCGAGGTAGAACGTTCTGAACTGTTCGCAGATGCCACATCATCTCGTCAAGTCGAAACCGACACAGCGGAGACACCAACAGTTCGCTGGCAGGTCAGTAACGATATTATCCCTGGCCAGCATCTCATGCAGTTACAGCCAGTGAGAACACGCCAGACGAATCCAAGTCGATACTCATGAGTACGGATACATCATTGTTTGAGAGCCTAAAGCGCCGGGCAAACGAATTTACGCTGAAAAACCGCGCCCTCGATGTCGCACCAATTGGAATTACAATTGCGGATATCAGTCAGCCGGACGAACCACTTATTTACGTAAACGAAGGGTTTGTTGAGCTAACCGGCTATGCAAAAGAGGAAGCACTCGGGACAAACTGTCGGTTTCTGCAAGGAGAGGATACCGATGATGAGCCCGTTGCACGGATGCGCGAAGCAATTTCGAACAGGGAATCAGTGAGCGTCGAGTTGAAAAACTACCGCAAGGATGGAACGCCCTTCTGGAATCAGGTCACGCTCGCGCCAATTCCTGACGAGCGCGAGGTTACCTACTACGTTGGCTTCCAGCAAGATATCACCAAACGAAAACAGTTTGAAGAGGAACTGAAAGAACAGCGAGATACGCTCGAAACGCTGAACGCGATGGTCCGACACGATATTCGTAATGACCTCCAGCTAACGCTCTCCTCGCTCGAATTACTCGGCTCCCACGTCGAGCCCCAAGGAGAGGACCATCTCGCAACCGCGCTTGAAAGTACAGAGCAGGCAATTCAGCTGACAGTCGCTGCACGTGATATCGCGGACGTATTACTCAGAGATGGTGCCGAGAGACACGCGGTTGCACTTGAATCAACGCTCGTCGGCGAGATTGAATCAATTCGAAAGGAGTATCCTAACCTCACAGTCACTATCGACGGGACGATACCGCGTATCGAGGTACAAGCTGACAAGATGTTACAGTCGCTGTTTCGAAATCTGCTCACAAACGCGGTAACACACAACGATAGCGACAATCCAACGATTACCGTCTCCGCCACGGCGGATGACCACGAGGCTCGTATCCGCCTCTCGGATAACGGCCCAGGCATCCCAAAAGACGAGCGCGAATCGGTCTTCGAAAAAGGAAAGAAAGGGGAGCAAAGCGATGGAACCGGAATCGGTCTCTATCTTGTTAATCGCCTTGCAGAGAGTTATGGCGGCTCCGTCGAGATTGTCGACGGGGACAGCGAGGGAGCGACCTTCGTCGTGACATTGCCGCTTGCTTGATACTGCCGGACGTCACTTCGTAAACGCTTACTTCCGGTAGTACGAGACGTTTGCTGATGGTACACAGCTGCGGAACAGTTTCGAAGGTGTTTTTTGAGTGGTTCTCCAACCGATGACACATCACGAGCGACTGCATTGGGCTGGTCTGCTCCTCGAAAGTGTCGCGCGGCGATGGCTCACGGGACCATCTTACCATGCGATTGCACCAGCCCAGTGCAGCTGCGATGGACATTACCCATGACGATATTCAAAGAAATAATAGACGAAGAGTATCTGACAGTTGCGGAGACAAAAGAGATACTTGAGACGCTAGAAGAAGAGCGCGCTGCGGACGAAGAACAGGAGATGCGCTACGAGCTTGCCCGCGCTATCGAGCACGTTAACCGATTTGCGGAACTCGATGTCGAGGAGGCCCGCGAGTTCGTGGCCGAACTGCAGGAACTCGACAAGGTCGATGAGAAGACGGCATACAAGATTGCCGACCTCCGCCCGCTCGACCGGGACGAGCTGCGTGCGCTCTATGCACAGGAACGCTACTCGCTTTCCGGTGACGAACTCGACGAGATTCTCAACGTCGTCAAACAGTACGCATAGATTCACACTGCTCGCTATGAGTGATGACGTTGTGTGCAGTCTCGATAACGAAAGCCCATTTTAAGTGTCCCGTCACCGTACGAACAGAGTATGAGTAATGACGAACACGATGGGGAGACAGGCGACCACACGGCTGTCGTACTCGATGTCCTGCTCCACGGACGGAGTGGAGATGACCGGCCGCAGTATCAAAAAGAGCCGCTTGCGTACGCCCTCGACACTGAGAGCTTCGACCTCTATGAACTTGTGCTCGAAGACCCCTCGGAGATCTCAATTGCGGATTATATCGACATCTACGACACTGAGCAGATTCAGCGTGTGTCCGAGATTGATTACGAGGAGCTGCCGGGTGGTGCCACTTCGGAACTGGAATACGTCATCGAAGACCTCGTCACCGAACAGGAACAGCGGTTCGTCGACGTCTACAACGACGCCCAGCCGATTACGCTCAGACTCCACCAGCTAAATCTCCTGCCGGGAATCGGGAAGAAGCTCAGAAACGATATCCTTGATGAGCGAAAGCGAAAGCCCTTCGGGAGCTTCGACGAACTGGAATCGCGCATCAGCGGCCTACACAGCCCCCGAGAAGTGCTGGTTGAGCGTATCATGGAAGAGATTCGAGAGGATGACCTCAAATACCGGATGTTCGTCCGCGAACGCGACGAATGACCGACTTATCAGAGGGGTCACGGGACCCTGATGCACTAATTCGGCGGGCGGGTATCAAAGGCGACCCGAACGCCGACCAGCACTTTCTGGTTGATGATCGGGTCATCGACCGGATTCCGAGCTACGCAACCGAGCGTGGGTTCGATACGGCACACGTGCTTGAAGTCGGCGGTGGCACTGGAGGATTGACCGACCGACTCCTCACCGTTGCCGAGACAGTCACGGTTATCGAACGTGACCCGCGACTCGCCGAATTTCTCGAAACGGAGTTCGACGCGGCTGTTGAAACAGGGCGACTGTCGGTCATCTCCGGTGACGCACTGAGCGTTGACCTCCCGGCCTTTACAACGGCAATATCGAACCTTCCATACGGGATTTCGAGCGAGGTTCTCTTTCGGCTGCTGCCGACACAGCGCCCACTCGTGGTGATGGTGCAACTCGAATTTGCCGAACGAATGGCTGCCGAACCGGGAACCGACGAGTACGGGCGCCTCTCAGTGACGGCCGGGCACTACGCGGATATTGAGCTTGTCGAGACAGTCCCGCCGACGGCCTTTGACCCACAGCCTGCTGTCGAGAGCGCGCTCGTCAGGGCAACCCCACGGACACCTGCCTACTCCGTCCCCGATGACGAGTTTTTCCTCAGATTTCTGCGGGCGGTGTTTACCCAGCGCCGAAAGACGATGCGCAATGCCATCCGCAATACCGTCCACATCTCGGGACTTGGCGACGGTGATGCGGTCGTCGATGCTGCAGACGAATCGTTGTTGAGCCAGCGCGCGGGCAACCTGACCCCTGCTGAGTTCGCACAGCTTGCGACAACAGCGTGGAAGGTTGGCGACCCGGAGGAAAAGAGAGACTGATGATTTCACCGACGAGTCCATGACCGACGAAACGGACCGACCGAAACTGGCGGACCAACGCGACGTAGAGACGGTCTATCAGCCGGCAGAGGATTCCCGGCTGCTTGCCGAAACAGTCATCACGGAGATTGGGGCTGCTGAGTACGTGCTTGATGTTGGAACTGGCTCGGGATATATCGCCTACACCATCGCCGAGGAGACAGGCGCTTCAGCAGTGGGTATCGATATCAACCCGGAGGCCTGCCAGCAGGCCGCTGCGGCTGGCGTTCCAGTCGTTCGTGGAGATATGTTTGGGCCGTTTCAGACCAACAGTTTCGACACGGTAGTCTGTAACCCACCGTATCTCCCGACGCCGCCGGAACAGGAGTGGGACGATTGGATGGAAGAAGCCCTCTCCGGTGGGGAAGATGGGCGGGCGATGGTTGAGCCGTTCATTCGCGGCGTCGGTCGCGTTCTTCGTGACGACGGACAGGCCTATCTCCTGATTTCGACGCTTACTGATCCCGATGCAGTTCGGGAGATAGCTGCGAGTGAAGGCTTTGAAACGGCAGTGATTGCCGAGGAGTCGTATCCGTTCGAGCGGTTGTTGGTGCTGTCGCTGACGAGTGAGTAGGTGGTCTGATACTGCCATAACGTGATTGCAAGGTGGCATACCGACGTTACGCAATCCTTTTTGCTGTCCCTGTGGAATCCGCGGTTATGGATGTCGACCGTAACGTCGTGATACAGGTTACTATTGCGACTGGAGCAGTTCTCTTGTTTATCGCCGCACTCTTGATGTTAACAGGAGCTTACGGCTCTATTGTCGAAGTCGAGAACGAAACGATGGACGGAACGCTTGATGGGGAAGTTACTGACCTTTCGGTCGACGAAGACGGACAGGTCGAAGGAACGTTCACTGGTACCTACGATAACGAGTTTCAGGGACCGCTCTCGGGGAACTTTACCGGAACGCTCGACGGTGATGAGTTCAGCGGTGAGCTAGAAGGGACGGTCGACGGAGCCATTGAGGGCAACGTCAGCGGACAGATGGACGGTACCCTCGATGAGGACGAAGGGACGTTTAGCGGGTCGTTCAACGGTGTTGCTGATGGAACGACGGAGATGGGACTCAACGAAGAAGGTGGACTTATGCTTGTTGGGCTGGTGGCTGCGTTCGTCATCGGGATGCCTATCTTTGGATATATTATTCAGCGACTGCGCTCGGACGAGGACTAGCACCGGCTCCAAAGACGACACGACCGCTTTTTAGGAAGATTCTGCCTGCTGTTCTCGCCAGTCGACCAGTTCATCCTCATCGGCAGTATCGAGTTTCTTTTCGTAGTAGCCAAGCGGGTGTGAAATCGTTTCACAGAGGTCATCCATGTTGACACAGTCGCCGTAGGATTGCATCGTCGCACACGAGGGTGGGGAGTATTCAGTTGGACTCGTTGCCCCACGGATGTGGTCAACCTGATAGCGCGTCGCTTCCTCGCCAAAGCCCGGGTTGACCTGAAAGAGTTCGACGATTTCGTCGGTCGTCATGCCGATACTCGTCAGGAAGGTAGCGATTGCAAAGCGAGAGTGGTGTTCGAGATGCTCGCCTTTTTGGACCTGGTCAAGGAGATAGGTCATACAGGGCGGGAACAGGTCGGGAACAACCGTATCGATATCGCGCATCAGTTCGAGGTCGGCAAGCAGTTCGCGCAACTGCGCAACTTCAGATTCAAGTTCGGCACCGATTGCGTCAGGAACCGAAAGCGGAAGGCCGTCCGCAATTCGCTGTTGGATAGCGTGGCGGACAAGAACCAAAACTTCACGCTGATTGAGCGGGATTTCGCCGGCCTGCAGGTCGCGGTTGACCAGTCGCCACTCATCACCCCACTGGTCAGCGGCAAGGGAGAGATAGAGGCCGACATCGACGACGTAACCGTCGGGAACCTCGCGCACACCATCAGTCATGTCGAACTCGGCGAGGAGTGAATCGAGCGTCAGTCGGTCGCGCTGTCTGCTTTTCAGTTCGGTCGTCTCGGTCAGGTCGGCTTCGAACCGTTCGTGGGCAGTGGCGGCCTCCGCGCGCGTATACCTGCGGGTGAGGATATGCTGGTCGACCAGCGAGACGAGAACGCGTGCAACAGGATAGGAGAGCAGTTCGACGCGGGGCCGACGATGGGCGTCCCCAACGGTGCCCTCCTCCAGCGCAAGCGAGACGCGCTCAAAAGCGCGGTCGACGACCTGTTCGTTATCCGTAATAATCGCTGCGAGATTGACGCCCGCCTCGTCGACGGCCGTACGGGCCGCTTCGAGAAACGGGTAGCGGGCGTGCAACTGGTTCATCGGTTCACTGGTTGGAGATACGTGTGCAAAAAACCCGCCGTTCACGAATGCAGGGTCGACAGACCTCAGTTGTCTTTCAGCTCACGGATAACATCCTCAGCGTCGCCACCATCGCTCAGAAGTTGTTGATAGCGGTCGCGGCTGAGTTCGAGAGTCTGGGTCTCACCCTGTCGGACAACTTCTAGTTGAACCGTCCCCTGTGGATTATTTCGCAGCCGGAAGGAAGCAAGCGCCGTGAAAACGAACCAGAGGGCAATCGCACAGCCGAGGCCGTAGAGGATGAGCGTCTCAAACGCAAGTGGGTCGGCCGTCCGCGTCCAGCGGCCAGGATACACCTGCGAAAAGAGTGCAACGCCACCGGCAGCGAGGACGGTCCCTGCGAGCACGCCGAGGCGCTCTCTGCGGCTGGCTGGCACCACGACGACAACACCTAGTAACATGACCGGAATACCCGCGCCGGTGGCGAGTCCGGCGTACCATTTGGCAGTCGTACTGTGACCCCAGCCAGCGAGCAAGACGAGCGCTGCAGCGACAGCGAATACACCGACGGCGAGCAGCGAGAGTCCAACAGCGAGTTGGCGTGGGTCTCGCGGCCCGTCCCACCGGCGGTCGTACGCCTCGTCGAGGCTTGGCATGTCTGAACACACGCGATTCTCGTACAAAACTGCTCGTCAGACAGACGCAAGACGCTCGCTATGGTTATACGGACGTTCGTGACTCTGTACCGCCGTCTGGTTTCAGATAGATAGCTTCAAACGGTGATACTTCCGTTTTGCTGTGGCCATGCCGAAACTACTCACGAACAGCCGTATCAGTCCAAACCAGAGTCGTCCGGGCCGGTCGATTCGTACACATGTACCCATCCATCGCTTTCGACTTGGACGAGAGAGTTCGTATACTGAAACTCAACGGTGCCAATACCTCGTCGAGAATCGCCGGCAACATCTGGGCCGAAGAACGTGTTTTCAATTGCTGGCACGTCGACAACCTCGTATAACGGAGGAGATTTAAGTTCCATCGGAGAGACACCCCTCGCCTCCGCTATCGCATAGACAATCACTGTCGTGAGTTCTTCGGTGCCGTCGGGGTCGTAGTGGCGCTGTGTTACCTGTGACCAGTGTCTGTCCGTCTCTGTTGTCGTCTCCTCCTCATTCATGATTTCATCATCAACTCTCTTGCTCATTCATCTCACCTCGTGCATGAGTTTCCTGCTGAGAATCGAGGCTTGCACCTATCCCTTCAAGCGCCGCCAGTACCTGCTCGGCGTGTTGGCCGGCCGTAATCGTTTCCGTCGCCTCATCGAATGTAACCACCCCTTCCTCAACCAACTTTGGGACGTGGGCGTGATACAGCGAAACGTACACCTTTTTTTGCTGTGTTGTCTCCACAGCGTGTTCCGGAATGTCGTTCTCCCATGCCGCAATTTTCGTCGCCAAGTCGGCCAGCGACCATTCGGTGCTTTCAACAAGTGTATAGCAGAGATAGCGCCGTCGGGAGTGCCCCAGTACCTCATACACTGGCTCGATTTCCAAAATATCAGGTGGTGGTCGCTGGCTTTGGGCAGCGATAGGTACCCCGGTGGTGATCTCCTCGCTTACCTCTGGTTCCTCAGCCATGAGAGAGGAAGAGCACGAAGTGGCAAAAAGATTGCCGAGAAAAAATCACGCTTTCGTGTTGATTACAACTTTGTTGCGTCTGGATAGCTTCCACTTACACAGCCACGTACGAGTCATTCAGTTTGAGAGTTATTTCTCGTCCGGTACGTGTTGTCCCCAAAAGCCCGGATATTTTGTCACGTCGATATCACCCTCGACACGCGTTTGACAGGCGAGTCGTAGCGGCGTGTCCGCAGCATGCGGTGGAACCGACAATCGCTGGTTCTCAATTTTTGTCGGTTCGCTCACCGTCCCCGATACCTCGACAGCGCAGGTTCCACAGGTCCCGAAGCCGCGGCAGTTGAGATACTGTGCCCGCCCGTTGTGGGGGGATTCATCGACGGACAAGAGAACATCACGGAGGAGTTCGCCCTCCTCGCACTCATATTCCTCTCCGCGAAATCGAACGGTTGGCATGGGTCCGACTAGGCGCTCCGATTCCGTAGATGTTCGGGATGTGCGGTCACCTGCCTCATTCATCACATCTTTGGTACTCACCATCGAAAAGGTGGATATGAAAATCGAATACGACCGCGATACGTGTATCGGGATGTTCCAGTGTGTCGCCGAATGGGATGCCTTCGAGCGTGACGAGGACGCCGGGAAAGCCATCTTGACCGACAGCGAGGAAACTGAGGAAGATATCTTTGTTCGTGAGGTACCCGAAGGCTCAGAACTCGATGCGAAGTTTGCCGCACGGACGTGTCCTGTCGATGCAATTGTCGTCTACGACGATGACGGCGAGCAACTGATTCCCTGATACTGCTACCGGAAGTTTGCGTTACTCGAACTCGCCTTCTGTGACGTCCTCTTCCGGTTTTGACGCCATGATAATTCTACTCTTCGGGAAGAAGTGAGCAAGGTCCGTCGTGGTGACAATACCGACCGGTTTGCCGTCTTCGGTGACAGGGAGCTTTTTGACGTTGTTGTGACCCATGCGCTCGCCAGCAACATACACTGGTTCGTGGGGGCGGATGGTGACAACGGGGTCGCTCATAATCTCGCTGACTGGCAATGTCTCGACATCGAGGTCGGTGCCGACCGTTCGGACGATATCTGTCTCGGTGATAATTCCCTGAACAATATCGTGACCAACAACGAGTGCGCCGATGTGCTTGTCAGCAAGGATGTTCGCAGCCTCGGCAATGGTGGTGTCGGCGGCGATGGTCTCAACGGGACTGGTCATAATTTCACTGACCGGAGTTTCTTCCTGTGTCATTGCTGTGTGTAATTTCAGAAGGAGGTGCCTTAATAGTTGTAGCCTGACACTGTCTGGTGGGAACGCCGAGCGGAATCTGAGCCTTTTTGTCGGTGTCGTGTGAATCACCGCATATGAGTACACCAACCAAAATCGTTCTCGGAACGCTCGTCGTTGCGCTCGTCATCGGTGGCGGCCTGATTGGCGGACTTATCCTCGCGTAATGTTCACCAAGCAGACACTCAGTAACCCGGTCGAAGCCGTTCGAAAGGAACACGCTCCAGACGCGCTCGTTCTTTCGTGTGACCAGGACTTCGAGACGGTTCCATCGGCACAGGCGGAGGACTTGCTCTTGTTGACAGACAGTATTGACCCCGTTTCCTACGACCCATCGTGGATTCCGCCGGACTCGCCGGAACCGCTTGTCCAGTACGCAAGCGACCAGTTAACAATCGGCATGCCGGGTGATGGGGGGATTGCCTGGACCAGACAGACCGAACCGCCGCTCGTGTTCGAAAAGCCTCGCCTCACCGGGTCACCGGAGTCGTTCATTGATTTTCTCCGGGCCGAAGCACTCGTCCAGATTGGACTGGAGGAACCGGAGCACTTTCTCGGATTCTTTGGTTCGTCCTACCCCGAATTCGCCGACGCGACTGCTGACCATCTCTCGCCGGCCGAAACGTATCAGCTTGCAGCGGCATGTTACGAGGCATATCTGGGGTTGCAGACCAGAGCGGTCTTTGCCGACTGGGAGGGACCGCTGTTCGATGCCTGGGTTGATGCTGGCCAGCGATTAGAGGGACGACTCTCGGACCTTCCCAGCGCCGTTGCACAAGGGCGGACGTCGTTTACCGACGCTGCCGAGTTGGCCTGCAGCGCAATCAAACACGCAGCGGAACTCCCTGCTCCGTTCGGTGCGCTCAATGCGAGCGTCTATCTTGACCACGGACCGGAGTACGCGACTGCCTGGGCTGAGCGGACACTCGATGCGATTGCGGAATGAATTATTTCCGTTGTAGGTTATAATTCTGGCTGGACAAACATTTTTTCTTTCGAAGGTAACTAGAGCATCTGCCAGGTTGGTTTCAGCCCGAACAACCGTTACATCCACAGTTACGTCGTTTATCGATGGCGACGGTGGGCTGTAGTATTTGAACTCACACACGCACATGCGAGCGACGCAAATTCTTAGGCTGGCAGATAGCTAACCCAGAGCCCTGTTTCCGACATTTGCAGCCATTAGGAGCATCCTAACGACTCCCAATGACATTCGAAACCATTTAGTTGTCCAAAATGAACTATCAACTGAGAAGACATCCGCCGGGGGGAGAAAGGAACCTATTACAACGAAAGCGCCCAGTCGTACGGCACACATTTACCATCAAATGGTATAGAGTGGTATAGAAAGGTAAATAACGTAACCTTTATACCCTTGCAGGTGATACATGAAGATAGAACAACAATGGTAAACTACACAAGCCCACTCGAAGCCACGTTCGAACTGCAGCGCAAATCACTCGAACAGACCCAGCAAGCCTTTGAACAGACCGTCGACCTTCCAGCCCGCCTCGGCGAAGCTGCTGTCGACGGCCTCGAAAGCCAGGAATCCGTCCAGCGCAGCGTTGTCGAACTCCAGCAGGAGACGCTCCACACGCTTTTCGACACGCTCGAAGACGGTTTCTCCGGCGTCGAAGCGCCAACCGGTGACCTCCGCGAAGTCATCGACGACCAGTACGACGTCGTTCTCGACAACCACGCCGAGCTCTTCGACAACCTCGAAAACGGCGTCGAAGAAGCACTCGAAACCTACGACGAGTTCAGCGCCGAATCAGTCACGGCCCTCGAAGACCTCCTTGACGCACTCGTCGAACTGCAGGAGGAACTCGAAGCGCAGTCCGTCGAAGCAGCAGAAGAAGTGACCGAGCAGGTCGAAGAACTGCAGGGTCAGGTCGAAGAACAAATCGACGAACTGCAAGAGCAGGTCGGTAACCAGGTCAGCGAAGTCCAAGAGCAGGTCGAAGGCGTCCAAGAACAGATTCAGGATGTCTCCGAGCAGGCCGCAGACGCTGTCGACAACTAAAACTCACACTATCCGAGGGGTGATTCCCACCCCATTCCTATCGCACGCTCCCGTGTCGGTTCCCATACCCGACACACTCCCATTCCTTTTCTCGCTGGGCGACAGCAACTGATACTGCCGGACGTAACTTCGTACACGTACTCGCCACCCCGGGGTACCGAGATTGTTTAAGCGCTTACGTCCGGTAGTATGACCAGTCGTGACCGCTGCTAGCGAACGCGGCGCACATCCTCGATACAGTCCTGTGGCAATTTCTTTAACGTCATCAGATCCCACGTACGAAGTACCATAAATAGCCCGACGTTGTACCAGATCACGGTAAACCCCAACAAGCTAGCCACGAAAAACCAGAGCGGTCCCAACCACCAGCCAACCACCAGAAACCATACGATTCTGAGAGCGATATGCATGATATATCATTTCACTGACCAGGCATAATTTAGTTGTGCCGCGTTTCTGTGCCCGCCACCGATGATAGCCACAGTGAAGAATAGTCCGTCACAAAACAAGGTACTTGAGCCTCGACCGGCTATCACCCTCCATGAAAGACCCGTCGACGCTCGATGTGACCATAGTCGACGGCTACGTCGACGAGCCGGCACATTTCGGTGTGCCGCCGTATCTCTCGACGTATCCACGATATGTCGCCGGCGCACTCGTCGATGCTGGCGTTCCAAACGACCAGATTACCTATCACACCATCGACGCACTCCGAGACGAACGCGAGCGATGGCTCTCGGTCGAACAGGCTGACCTGCTGATTTACGTCGGCGGAATGACCGTCCCCGGAAAATATGTTGGCGGGACGCCCGCTGAACCCGACGAGGTCCGCGAACTCGCGTGGGTTGCCGACGGGACGACGCTTCTTGGTGGCCCCGTCCGATTCGGAGTTGGCGACGCCAACGAGGGTGCGACCGAGACTCAGCGAGATTCCCTTGATTACGATTTCGTCGCCAAAGGCGATATCGAAGCGGCAGCTTACGACCTCGTGCACGGTGGTCTCGAAGGCTTTTCGAACCGAATGCGCGATAACGACGAAATCTCCCGGTGGGCCGAACAGGGCGCGTTCATCGTCGAGGACCACCCAAACCATCCCGAGTATCTCATCTGTGAACTGGAGACCTCTCGGGGCTGTCCGTACCGCTGTTCGTTCTGTACGGAGCCACTCTATGGGGCAAATCCAAGCTTTCGCTCCCCGGGCTCGGTCGTTGGCGAAGTGTCTGCCCTAGCAGGCCATGGCGTGTCCCATTTCCGACTTGGCCGGCAGGCGGACATTCTGGCCTACGGCGGCGATGGCGAAGCACCAAACGTCGATGCCCTCCGCGAACTCTATGGCGGCATCCGCGAGGCAGTTCCAAATCTCGGAACGCTGCATCTGGACAATATGAACCCGATTACCATCGTCCGGTGGCCCGACCGTGCTCGGGAAGGCATTCGCGTTATTGCCGAACACAATACACCGGGCGATACGGCTGCGTTCGGCCTGGAATCAGCCGACCCGCGTGTCCAAGAGCAGAATAATCTCAACGTGAGCGCTGAGGAGTGTTTCGAAGCAGTCAAAATTGTCAACGAGGCCGGTGGCTGGCGACCCGGCGAACGAGACGAGGAATACAGCCCCAGTGACCCACAGCGGCTGCCGAAACTGCTTCCTGGTATCAATCTGGTCCACGGGCTCCAGGGCGAACGGCGGGAGACGTTCGAGCACAACAAACAGTTTCTCCAGCGGGTCTACGACGCTGGTCTGATGCTCCGACGGGTGAATATCCGACAGGTGATGGCCTTCGAGGGAACCGAGATGGCAGATACCGGTGCGGAGATTGCCCACGACCACAAGAAACTGTTCAAGCGGTACAAACGCGAGGTCCGCGAAGAGATTGATAATCCGATGCTCCAGCGACTCGCCCCGCCGGGAACCCTGCTCGAAGACGTGCATCTCGAATACCATCAGGACGGTAAGACGTTCGGCCGACAACTGGGCACTTACCCCTTGCTTGTTGCAATTCCCGGCGAGCGTGAACTCGGGTCAGTCCTTGATGTTGCGGTCACCGACCATGGCTATCGCTCGGTTACGGGCGTTCCATACCCGCTTGACGTAAACAAGGCATCCATGGACGAATTAGCAGCAGTTCCCGGTATTGGTAAGCAGACTGCCGGTGATATCGTCGTAGATAGACCGTACGAATCCGCTCCCGATATTGCAGAACTTGCGCCCTTTACGAGAGCCCAGCGCTCGGAAAGCGCAGATTAAGTGATTCGTGCTGTTTGAGAGCCATTACTCGAAAAACGCATCTCGACAGAGAATGAGCACTCCAGAGAGCAAGAGGAAAACACCAACCAGCCCTGCAACTTCAATCTGACCGGATACGTGTGAACTCGTGACTGCTGCCGAGAATATCCGAACCGCCAGATAGCCAATCCCTCCGACGAGTCCAATCCAGTGCATGCGATAGAGCGCCGCTGCGAGGAACAGTCCAACAGCTCCGCCAGCCACGATTGCGATACCAAGCGTCCCGCCGGCAAACGCGCCGGTGAGTATCCACGAGATACCTGTCAGAACGACGAGCATCGCGACGAACGCGACGAGCAACTCGGTCATCGCTTCGTGAGTCACCACAAAGCGCTCCGTGTCGAACCATCGGACGGCCATTACCGGCCATACAGGAGGGGACCTTACCAACCCTTCGACCAGGTTCTGGCTCGAACGGGACTGGCAAGCGGGTCGCTGTATATCCTGCAGACCATCACGGACCATCCAATGGAATTGCGTGGAGTTTATGTCACCGAAGCTATTGTACGTGCGTATGGAACTGGCAGCAATATTTAACGAGATGCCGTTTGCGAAGTTGCTGGGGATTCGCGTTACAGACGTTGATGAGGGATACGCAGAGGCGGAACTCCCATTTCACGACGACCTGCGGTCGAATACCTGGGGGTCGGTTGCCCATGGTGCGGCGACCTACGCCCTTGCCGATACGGTGGGTGGCGCAGCGGTCATTTCGCTCTCGGAGGATGTGAGCCCGACTGTTGACATGCGAATCGACTATCTCGCCCCCGTAACGGGCGATCTGCACGCACAGGCCGAGGTCATCCGGTTTGGCTCCAGTCTGGCGATGGTCTACGTCGAGGTGTTCGATGCGGACGACACACGAGTTGCAACGGCACAGGGAACGTACAAAACGGGCGGTCAGGGCAAACGCACGCCGTGGAATGACCGACAGGAAAATGGAACGGACGCAGACGAGGACGCCGAGTGAAAACGCAGCAGCCAGAGTGCGATAACAGCGTTATTCTTCGTTCGGCTCAACAACCGTATTCCGGAGCGTTCCGATACCTTCGTACCAGATTTCGATATCGTCGCCGGGTTCGAGGAGGCCGGGGTTTGCCGGGCTACCAAACGAAATTACGTCACCGGGTTTGAAGGTGTACCGTTCGGAGAGAAACGCGATTGTCTCGTAGGGGTCGAAAATCATCCAGTCGGTCGTGGCATCCTGTCGTTTCTCACCCGCGATATGGGTCGTCATCTGGATATCTCGTGGGTCAATGTCGGTCTCGATAACCGGGCCGAGCGGACCGGAGCCATCGAAAGCCTTTCGAGCTGTACGGCGCTCCTGATCGAGCGCATCAAGGTCGTTCAGGATGGTAAAGCCCCGAAGCGCCTCTTTGACTTCCTGCTCCCCGTCGAGGTCGTGACACTCCTCGTCGATGACTGCGGCTAGTTCACCGGCGTAGGTGAGTTCTTCCGTCCACGATGGATATTCAATAGGCGTCTCCGGGTGGTCCAGCGAGACGGCTGGCTTGATGAACCAGTCCGGAATGTCGGGAATATCGTAGTCCATCTGGTCGATTTTCTCCGCAAAGTTGCGGCCGACACAGTAGAACGTTCCTGGCTCCGCCGGGGCAATGAGGTCACCATCTTCGCCAACCTCGTAGGTCGTCCCGTCGTCTGCGGTGAGTGTTCCCCCATCGTAGGTGTCGGTTGTGTCGCCTTCGTACGTTCCTTCGACCACGCCGTCGTCAGTTTCGATGCGTGCGAGTTTCATGCGTGGTTGTGCTTCGGCGAGTTCCGGTTTATGTGATTCGGATTCAGAAAACCGAAGCGAGTCAGTTATCTCCCTTGCACAATTAGCCTCCCGAGAATGAGTTCTCCGGACCTCCCTGTAGTCGAGTTCGTGTTAACCATCGAGGTCTATAACGACCGGACGGCGTTCGAGCCCGATGACCTCCCGGCGAGCTATCGTGGCCCATACTGGGAAGGGCGTCACATTGAGCGCCCGCTGTCACCGACAGTCGATGCTGCCCGACAGGCTACTGACGTTGAACGACCCTGGGAAGCCATCTCTGGACTGATGTTCACCGACCACGATGATTTCTCCGGCACGCTTTCGTTTACCGACCAGAGCATGGCTGAGCAGTGGTATCTCGACCGCACAACGCCAGAGATGCTACTGGCAAATCCCGTACTTACACTCTATTTCGAGGAGAAACTCGCCGAGATGGATGAGTTCGAGGCTATCTCCTACGAGGACGCGCGCGAACGCAACCGCCCAGCCAGAGCGGACAGAGCGTTCATCGATGCGTTGCTGGAGGAGTATTTCGACGAGGACGAAGCAGACGAAATGCTTGACCTCGTAGATGTCCGAACGCCTGAAGAGATTGGACAGCCGCTCGATGAAATCGTCTTGACCCAACAGCAGGAAGGTGAGATACAAAAGATTGTCAAGGCTATCGAACACCGAGAGTATCTCGCCCAGATTGGACTGCGAGAGATTGGGAAACTGCTGTTCGTTGGGCCGCCTGGAACCGGAAAAACCTCCGTTGCCCGTGCGCTTGCGAACAAACTCGGTCTCCCGTTCGTAGAGGTCAAACTCTCGATGATTACGAGCCAGTATCTCGGCGAGACAGCAAAGAACGTCGAAAAAACCTTCGAAGTGGCAAAGCGACTGGCCCCCTGTATCCTCTTTATTGACGAGTTCGATTTCGTCGCCAAAACCCGCTCAAGCGACGAACACGCCGCAATTAAGCGTGCCGTCAACACCTTGCTCAAAAGTATTGACGAGGTTTCACTCATCGAAGATGAGGTGCTGTTGATTGGCGCAACCAATCATCCTGACCAGCTTGATTCTGCCGCCTGGCGACGGTTCGACGAGATTGTCAACTTCCCTAAACCAGACGTTCAGATGCGGGCCGATATCTTAGAAATTGTTACTCACCGGATGGAAATCGAAGATTTCGACCCGCACGGGCTTGCGGAACTGACTGAGGGACTCACCGGCAGTGACCTCCGACTTGTGTTGCGCGAGGCAGTACTGGAGGCACTGACTGAGGAACGTACGACGCTCACACAGGATGATCTCGTTCAGGCGGTCAAGGAGTTCGAGGAGCGCGATACGCTGAAAAACCTCGATATGATGAGCGACGATAACGACGCACTAGTTGCAGGTGGGGCAGAACATGACGAGCACAGCCATGACCACGACCACTGAAACAAGATGTATATGGTATAATGAATGATAGCACAACTGATATCTAGGTGATAGAAACAGGAGCGTTTTAAGCACTTACTATCAATAATAATTGAATTTTATCTATCATTATTGTTATCAATCTCTGATAATTAGGTGTGAACTCATATACGTAGATAGCGATATTTGAGCATATGTCAACAACACAAGCAAGCGGTGGCACTCTGAGCGGGCAGTATGAGCGGTTTCTGTGGGGGACGATGGAACAGCTCGGGGTGATGGACTCGATCGAGCGAAAGGTACTCACTGCAGTGGGTATCCAGTTCCTTGCTGCAGTTGCGCTGGTTATCATTCCGTTCGTATTTTCCGGTCTTCTCTGGTATGCAGCGACTGCAGCTGTTTTTCTTGGGGCTATCGTCGCAACGTTCAATACGATACTTATCATCCGACGAGATTTCACAGAGCCGATACAGCGACTGGAAAAAGAGGCAACCGGCATCGCAAACGGTGAGGTGAACAGTTCGCTTGAAAAAACGGACCAATCCGACGAGATTGGGAGTCTCAACAACTCGTTCGTCGAGATGACTGCCTATCTCGATACCGTCTCCGAGCAGGCTGATGCAATTGCTCGACAGGAGTTTGACGACCCGGCCCTCGACAAGGAGGTCCCAGGCGAGTTCGGCGAGTCCCTCGGACGGATGGCCGAGAACCTCGAAGCATACACAGTCGAACTCGAGGAGATGACGGCACAACTCGAACAACGTTCCGACCGTCTCGATGAACTCGTACAGGCGTTTAGCGATGCTGCCAGTCGCGCACAGAGCGGAGACCTGACGGCAACTATCGACCCATCGGAGCTTACAATTACCGAGGCGGAACACGAACAACTCGTCGAAGATTACAACGGCCTCATCAAGACGCTCTCAGAAACGGTCGGCAACGTCCAGTCGTTCGCTGCCGAAGTTGACAACGCAAGCGACGATGTCACTGTCACGATGACCGAAATTGACCAGGCCAGTGGCGAAGTCGCAACGTCAGTTGAGGAAATATCGAGCGGAGCGCTCGAACAGACCGAGGACCTACAGACGGTTGCTGCGGAGATGAACACCCTATCAGCGACCGTCGAAGAGATTGCTGCGTCCGCTGATGACGTTGCCGCAACCGCCGAGCAGGCCGCCGAGCGCAGTCGAGACGGGCGAGACTCATCCCAGGAAGCAATAGCTGAACTCGACGAACTTGAACGCGGAATTCAGGAGACTGCCGAGGCTGTCGAGCAACTTGGAACGGAAATTGCGGCAGTCGATGAGATTATCTCGGTGATTGATGAGATTGCCGAGCAGACAAACATGCTCGCGCTGAACGCATCCATCGAAGCAGCACGTGCTGGCGATGCAGGAGATGGGTTCGCAGTTGTTGCGGAGGAAGTGAAATCGCTTGCCGAGGAAACACAGAGCTACGCCAAAGAGATTTCAGAGCAGGTTGACACTGTCCAGACAAGCGCCGACGAAACCGTCAGCGAAGTAAATAAGATGGAAACGCAGGTTGGCGAGAGCGTCGAAACAATCGAGACGACGCTCACCGACTTTGACGGAATTGTTGACCAGGTTACCGACGTGAACTCAACGATTCAGGAAATCAGTCGGGCGACGGACGAACAGGCACAGACGACACAGGAAGTCGTTGGAATGGTTGACGACGTGGCTGCCGTCAGCCAGCAGACCGCATCCGAAGCCGAAACCGCCTCGGCTGCTGCCGAGGAGCAGACAGCGGCCATCACCAACTCGACCGAGCAGGTACGGACGCTCTCCGAGCAGGCAACCGATCTCCAGTCGATGCTCAAGTCGTTTACCGTCGCAGAGACGAGAACAGGCCATGAAACAACGGATGAAGACCTGCCCGCAGCGACGGAAGGCGACACTGGAGAGGAAGACGACACACTACTCGTTGCAACACAGGACTGAGAGAGACGAGAATCGAAAGCCGTGAGTAGCCCACGGGAAAAGAGAGACACACGATGTACGACGATATTCTGGTTCCGACGGATGGCGGCGAGACGACGGAAACAGTGCTTGAACACACTATCGAAGTCGCTGCCGAACACGACGCAACCATTCACGTGCTCTATGTCGTCGATGATGGCGCATTGCTGACGCTTGCTGACCAGATGAAAGAAGATGTTCTCGAGAACCTCCGAGAAGAAGGACAAGAGGCGGTTGCCGAATGCCAAGAACAGCTCGAAGCAGCTGGGTTCGAGGTTGTGACGGCCCTTCGAACCGGCCGGCCGGCAAGCGAGATTCTGGCCTATACGGAACAGGAAGAAATTGACCTTGTGGCGATGGGAACTCACGGCGATGATTACACGAAAAATATGCTTGGCAGTACGTCCAAAGAGGTCGTCACGAATGCGACGATTCCCGTGTTGACGTACAACGTTCAGGACGAAGAGCGATAATCCGTTTTCACTCATCTGTCGCCGTCAATCTGGGACGTGCTTCGCTGTAGACAACCACGCTGTATTTAAAACTCGTCACGCTAGAGACTATATGGAATTAGTCCCGGATACGAGCGTCATCATCGACGGACGGATTTCGGCTCGCGTCGAGGATGGCGAGTTTGCGGGTGCGACCGTTGTCATCCCCGAGGCTGTCGTCGGTGAACTCGAATCACAGGCCAACGACGGCCGACAGACTGGCTGGGATGGTCTCGATGAACTGCGTCGACTCGCCGAACTCGCTGACGATGGTGCGGTGACCGTCGAATACGTCGGTCGCCGACCAGATGCACTCGAAAAACGCGATGCAGCGGAAGGCGAAATCGACGCCCTCATCAGAGATGTGGCCGGTGACCGCGGTGCAACACTTGTCACTAGCGACGAGGTACAAGAGCGTGTCGCCGAAGCTAAAGGAATCGACGTTATCGCCATCGAACCGGAAGTTCGTGACGTAACAGAGTTGGCCATCGAGAAATATTTCGATGAGCAGACGATGAGCCTCCATCTGAAAGTGGGGGTCAAACCGATGGCCAAGCGCGGGAGCGTCGGCGAGATGCGGTACGAAACAATCAGTGATGAACTGCTCTCGGAATCTGATCTCATCGAGTACGCCACCGACATCGAGGAAGGTGCCCGACTGCATGCGGATGGGTTCATCGAACTTGACGAACCAGGGATGACCATCGTCCAGTATCGCTCTTACCGGATTGCGATTGCCCGGCCGCCGTTTAGCGATGCAATGGAAATTACGGCAGTTC
>LKNH01000172.1 GCA_001564135.1 Halobacteriaceae archaeon Tc-Br11_E2g27
AACCACTTGACCCCGAGGCGATTCACCCAATGGAATGGCTGTTTCCACGGCAACCAAACAAAGGTAAGTTTAACAGTAAACTCTCCTTGGAACATGTATGGCCACTGGGGACGAATTTTGGTCGATTTATCGGGAGGCAGTTCCAATCCTTGTTATCGCGCTTGGTGGCGGGTTATTTGCAGGACTAGTGCTTGAGGGGATTCTCGAAAGCGTTGAGCGATTTCCCGGGATACTCGTAATGGTTCCCGTGTTTCTTGCGACAAGGGGGAATGTCTACGGGGCACTCGGTGGGAGAATCTCAAGCGGCCTCCACCAAGGACTGATTCCACCACGGTTCGAACGAAACGACCGTCTCATCAATGCCGTCCTTGCCTCCTTTATCAACGGTATCGGCATTTCCATTGTTATCGGCGTCATCACCTGGCTTGCGCTGTTGCTTATTGGCTGGGAGTCCGCAGCGCTGTACGAGTTCGTCGGTATCATGCTCATCGCTGGGTTGTTGACTTCAGTCGTCATGATTGTCGGCCTCCTAGCCCTCATCTTTGCCGGCTACAAACGTGGCTATGACCCTGATAACCTTGTCGGCCCGATTGTGACGACGCTGGGCGATATTTTTGGAATGTTATTCCTGCTCTTTTCTATCGGCCTGGTTGAGGTGATTGTCGGATGATTACGCCACAGGGCTCGCTCGGGACGTGGGACGCGAAACAGATTGTCCTGAACATGTTTCCGCTCCTCGTGGTGCTTTCAATTATCGTACTTGCTGCCGGTATCACGCTTGAAGATGCCGAAGAAATGCTCAACGAGTACGGAATTTTGGCCGTGATGGTGCCAACGATGGTCGATATGGGCGGGAACCTCGGTGCGATTTTGAGTTCACGGCTCTCTACGCGATTTCACCTCGGCACGACTGAACTGAGCCCGCGAGACCGAGTGCTCTGGGAAAACGTCGCCGCAATTCTCGCCCTTGCGCTGACGATATTTACCGCGCTGGCTTTTGGAGCCTATGCGCTTGGAGTTATCTTTGGTTTCGGCCTGCCGCTCTCAACGTTGCTCGTTATTTCGCTAGTCAGCGGAATGTCCGTAGCAGTCATCGCGATTATCTTTAGCTTTGCCACAACCTACGTCTCGTATCGACTCGGAATCGACCCGGACGATACAACAATCCCAGTCGTAACGAACGTCGTCGATGTCTGTGGCATGATTATCTTTATCGGCGTCTCTGCGCTCGTTCTCGGGTTGTAATTAAAAGCAGTGACTGCTGTCGTTGGTTAGGGTAGGGTAAAACTATAGTCGCTACGCAAAACAGAGCTACGCCAGTTCTTCGAACGCTGTTGTCGCTGCTTGTGACCCTTTTGCGATGAGGATATCGCCTGCCTGAACCTCTGCATCGGTACCGCCGATAAGCAACCATCCCTCTTCCGGTCGGCGAATTGCAATAACGGTTACGCTGGGCTCTACGTCAGGAATCCCGCCGGTGACCTGCGTCCCGGCGAGCATACTGCCGTCACCCACTGGAACGCGGACAATAATTTCATCGCTCTCTTCGACCGCCAGCTGGACAACGGGATGGACATTCATCTCCCGGAGGACCCCTTCGCTTAATTCGACCGCGGCGTCGCTGATTGATTCCGTTGCACGACCGAGGTGAATCAGCCCACGCAAATCAACCGGGTCAGGTGCATCGGCTGCTGCCTGCAAGGTCCAGGCTTCGAACCGAGACTCCAGCGCATCTACTTCGATTTCCAGATTACTGACTTCCTCCGCAAGCGGTTCGCTGTCGAATAGAACCGCACTGTAAGCGAGGTCAACCGCAAGTTCGGAGAGATTTTTCATGTGAACAATGGTATCAACCGCTCGCTCCAAATCGGCAATCTGTGGCGGTTCAGCGTCCACATTGACATATTCCGTACCCGACGCCGTTTCGTAGACATCGGCAATGGCAACCTCCGGACCACGGAGCAAAATAACGTCGTCGGCTTCGAACGTCGTTTCCGGACCTGGGTTAAGTAACCATTCGTCCCCACGCCGGATAGCAATCGCCCGGACGCCAGTCTGCGATTCGAGGTCTATTGCCTCTAGCGTCCGGCCAGCGTATGCCGAGTCAGGTTCAACAATCACTCGCACAAGCGTTTCGACGGCCTCAGGGAGTGCATCGCGCATCGCTTCCGGCAGGCCGATATCCTCAAGCACGACCTTCGCAATATCGCCCGCGGCGTCGCTGATTGCGTCGGCCGCGCTGACGATTCCCAACACTGGTGCCAACTGCTCCGCATCTGATGGACTCCGGACAGCCATCATCAGTGCCATCCGAGCACGCATCTCCAGAACGTCCATACGTTGTTCAAGCCGGATGACCTCCTGTGCCAGTTCATCGTTAGAGAGCAACACCGCTGAATACGACAGGTCAATAAGGAGTTCTGCGGTATCTTTCATTTCGATGAGCAGGTCCTTGACATTCACCGGCTCATAAGAGATGGACGCAGCACCACCCGTGCCCTGAAACTGAGTCATACACCAAACTATCACCCCCCGTAAGCAAAGGAGTTGCGCACACAACAGCGAGACGCCTTTTTTCAACATGAAGCCTTTAGCGGTATCGGGCCGAACGGAAAGCTATGAGTTCCCCAGTCGCTCGAAATCGCCTCGCTGACGAGGAAAGTCCGTATCTGCAAGACCATGCCGATAATCCCGTCAACTGGCAACCATGGGACGAGAAAGCCCTTGAGACAGCACGGGAACACGATCTCCCCATTTTTCTCTCAGTCGGCTACGCTGCCTGTCACTGGTGTCACGTGATGGCCGACGAAAGTTTCGATGACGAACGTGTTGCTTCAGTCTTAAATCAGCACTTTGTTCCAATCAAAGTCGACCGCGAGGAACGCCCTGATGTCGATAGTATCTATCAGACCATCTGCCAGCAGGTCAGCGGCCGTGGCGGATGGCCGCTTTCGGTCTGGCTCACACCCGAGGGAAAACCGTTCCAGGTTGGAACCTACTTCCCAAAGGAGCCAAAACGGGGAATGCCGGGGTTCGAAGAACTGCTACAGAACATTGCGTCAGCCTGGAACGACCCTGACGAACGGGAAAAAATCGAAGAGCGAGCGTCACAGTGGACAGGTGCAGTCACTCGCGAACTCGAAGAGGTGCCGGACGAGTCGAACAAGCCGGAAGAAGATGTCCTCGAATCAGCCGCAAAAGCCGCCGTCCGCGGCGCTGACCGACAACACGGTGGCTGGGGAACCGGACCAAAGTTCCCACAGACCAGTCGGCTCGAAATCCTGTTGCGTGCCTACGAACGAACCGAGCGTGACGTCTATCTCGATATCGTAACCGAAACGCTGGATGCGATGGCAAACGGTGGGATGAACGACCATATCGGCGGTGGGTTCCACCGGTATGCGACCGACCGTGACTGGACTGTTCCGCATTTCGAGAAGATGCTTTACGACAACGCAGAACTGCCCCGAGCATATCTCGCTGCGTATCAGGTCACCGATGACGAGCGATACGCCACGGTGACGAGGGAGACACTGGAGTTCGTTGAGCGGGAACTGGCGCACGAGGATGGTGGCTTTTTCAGTACGCTTGATGCACAGAGTAAAGATTCCGAAGGAAACAGAAAAGAAGGTGCGTTTTTCGTCTGGACACCGGAAGAAATCTATGACGCAGTGGCTGATGAGAAGGCTGCGAGGGTCTTCTGTGACCGCTTTGGCGTAACAAAGCGCGGAAACTTCGAGGGGAAAACCGTTCTCACCATCGAGAAGACCATTGCGGAACTCGCTGAAACACACGAGCAGTCGCCTGAAGAAATCGAGAGCATGCTCGAATCCGCGGTCGAACAGGTTGCGTCGCTACGAGAAACCCGGCCGCGCCCACCGCGTGACGAGAAGGTGCTTGCAAGCTGGAACGGCCTGATGATTTCGGCGTTCGCACAGGCAGCAATTGTGCTTGATGAGTCGTTTGCTGAGCCGGCCGTTTCCGCACTCAGTTTCGTTCGCGAGAACCTCTGGGATGGCGAGAAACTGAAGCGGCGATACAAAGACGGCGTCGCAAAATTCGATGGCTATCTCGAAGATTACGCGTTCCTCGCACGCGGTGCGTTTGACCTCTTTCAGGCAACACGTGATATCGAGCAGTTAGCCTTTGCGATGGAGCTTACAACCGCTATCGAACAGCAGTTCTGGGACGAATCCGAACGAACCCTCTATTTCACGCCGGAAGGTGGCGAGCAGTTGATTACCCGTCCACAACAGTTGATGGACCAGTCGACCCCATCAAGTGCCGGCGTGGCAGCGGAGTTATTCGATATGCTGAGTCACTTCAGGTCCGATGACCAGTTTGCCGAGATTGCCGAGCAGGTTGTCGAAACCCACGGTAACAGAATTACCGCCAGTCCGTTGCAGCATGCTTCGCTGGTGATGGCAGCGGATGCAGTCACCAACGGCGTACTTGAGTTGACGCTCGTTGCGGAGGAAGTCCCTGATGACTGGCGAACGGAACTCGCTGACAGATACCACGGTGCGCGGGTTCTTGCCTGGCGGCCTCCTGGCGAAGAAGAGATTGAAAAACAGGTTGAACAGTTAGGACTGGAGGAAACGCCTCCAATCTGGGAGGGCCGTGACCAACTGAATGAGAAACCAACCGTCTACGCCTGTCGGTCATTTACCTGTTCACCAGGTCGAACCGATATCACGCGCTCGCTTAACTGGGCAGAGCGGATGCTCTAGCAGGAGACGGTAGTCACGTCCTAGGAGTCTTCAGCATCGAACTGATGGCCACATTCAGGACAAGTAACCTCATCGTGGCGCAATGCAGCGCTGTGTTCACGGACTTCTCGCATTACCTCTGTAATGTTCTCTTCGGCCGCAAGCTCATCTTCGACCGAGAGATCTACACCCTCAACTTCGAGCAGGAACTTCGCAACCTCCGTCGCCTCGTACATTACATCATCGAGTTCTTCGGCTGTGAAAAAATCGGACATCGCCCCGTAGAGAAATGTGGCACCAGCCTTGCGAACCTTCTCCTCGAACGAACTTCGGGCCTGGTTGACTGCCTGCGGGGAGTAGGTATCCGTCATAAATGGAACGAGATGTGGGAGGTTCTCGCCAATTTTCGTCATTTCGACGCCGGTTTCCGTCCGAAAGTCGGCACAGAGTCGAGCCATCGCCCACTCCCTCGCAGTAATATACGTTCGGTCCCGCAAGAACTCGTTTGCCCGGTCGTACGTACTCCCATCTATCTTTGAGAACTTATCATATGACTGGACATCAGCCGGGATATCCAGTTCGTCTTGCTGTGTCGCTGCCTCCGACTCTGCCGTCGTTGAGGTCTCGGAAGACTGGTCTTCCGGAGGTTCGTCTTCAAGAGACTGGTCTTTCGAGGACTCTTTGTCGAGAGACTGTTCTTCCGGGGACTGATGGCCAGAAGAAACGGCAGACTTCTCACCGGAATCTCCTCCTTCTTCACCAGAACCTTCCCGTTCTTCACCGGAGAGTTCATCTTTTCTAGACGAATCAGCGGTATCTGTCATACTGAGTGATGTGGGGGCAACGTGAAAAAGCGTGTCGCCCGGTGCTATTGTTCTGTTTCTGGGGCCGCTGTATCCATAGCCTGTTCTGAGTGGACGCGGGTAGTCTGTGCCGGAGATTCGACACCGCGGAATTCAAACTGTGCACCACCAGTAGCCGATTCAGTGACGGTA
>LKNH01000173.1 GCA_001564135.1 Halobacteriaceae archaeon Tc-Br11_E2g27
CAGTCCGGTCAGGGCATCGTCTTCCCGCCGGATCTCCCGCATGCACTCGCCGCCGACGAACGGTTCAAAATGTTGCTGACGATGGTTCGGTAATACCAGCTCACGTATTACAGTACGTTGTATACTTTGCATCGAATTCTCGTGGCGGTGGTTGCTGGAACTGTGAGTCCGTACTCTTCGATGCATAGGGGTTTTCCAACACGGCCAATAGCTCCTTGAATTTGGATAAATCCCCGGCTTCGAGATACTCTTCTAGTGCCTCTTCAACCAGGTAGTTCCGGGGAATATACCGTGGATTGGCTTCTTGCATCAACTCCTCATTGAGGCCGACCGCAGCCAATTTATTTCGAAGCTGTTCAAATGCTGCAGTTGCAAATGCTGGGTCATCAACCGTACCAGGTGTCTCTAATTCGAGGAACGTATTGGTGTAGTCTGCGTTCGATTTGCGAAGCCACTCCAGGCATTCCTCGATGAGTTCTTCCTCCCCATCCGAGTTGATTCCCAGTTTCTTCCGCATCATCGTGTAATATTGCGCATCAAACCGTTCCTCAAATTCATCTAGTTTGCCTTCGAGTTCATCATACGTGAGCGCCGATTGTGTACACAGCGGCTGGAGTGCCTCTGCGAACCGTTCAAGATTCCACTGCAGGATGGGTCGCTGGTTTCCGAATGCATACCGTCCGTGTTTATCGATTGAGCTGAAGACCGTCTCCTCATCGTAGTAATTCATGAAGGCACAGGGTCCGTAATCAAATGTTTCTCCATCGATACTCATGTTGTCCGTATTCATGACACCATGGATAAATCCGACACGAAGCCAGTCAACAACCATCTCAATCGACGATTGCATAACTGCATCGAAGAACTCTACGTACGTCCGGTTCTTTTCGTGTAGGGCTGGATAGTGTCTGTCGATAACATAGTCCGTAAATCGCTGTAGCTCGTCTGATGCTTTGTTTGCAACATACTGGAAAGTCCCGTATCGAATGTGGCTGTTCATCACTCGGACAAGGACGGCTCCAGGTTCTGTCCGTCGTCGTGTGACTGCTTCGTCAGTTTCGATAACTGCCAGACTTCTCGATGTTTTACTGTTTAGCTTCTGCATTGCGTATGAGTACAGATACTCCCGGAGCATCGAGCTGACAGTTGCGTTGCCATCGCCGCTTCTGGAGTACGGCGTTCGACCAGCCCCTTTCAGTTGAATATCGTATCTATCACCCTCGTATATGTGTTCGCCGAGTATCATCGCTCTCCCATCTCCCAGGATAGTAAAACGTCCATACTGGTGGCCTGCATATGCCTGGGCGATTGGTTCTTCCAAGAGCTCCTGACCCGCTAGAATAGTAGCATTGAGTCCCGCTGCATCCAACCCAAGATCAGCACGTAGCTCGTCATTACGGACCAAAATATCGGGATTAGGGATTCTTTTGGGCGTTACTCTTGAATAGAGCTTCGAGTCCAACTCTTTATAAGTGGTCTCAAATGAAAAAGCCATTTAGTTTCATACGATATTATGTTGCTGGTCTTAATATTCTTGCCTTTGAAAATATTAAGACCCGACGGGAAATGTGGCTCCATAGAAGATTTTTGAACCAGGATGTGTCTGTTCTATGTTGATACTACTGGACGTACGGTATTGAACTATAGTAACAATTGAAACGATTTACACACCGATCGCACAGCCTTCGTGCGATCGGGTGTGCATTGACTTTCAGTGGCTACTATATCTCGCCACCTCGGGGGTGGCGAGTATGGTACCGAAGTTACGTCCGGCAGTACGTATGGTCTCGTCGTCTGCCTCTTAGTAGTTGAATCCCAACAGTTTGTTCGCAACGAGTGCGGCAAAGGAGAGGAAAAAGAGTATGGCGAGTGTCCCGAAGGCAACGTCCCACCCGAACAGGTCGGCGGTGAGTCCAACGCCGACTGAACCGGCGGCACCCAGCACAGTGTAGACCGTTCGAACGAGTCCAAACCCTGCTCCGCGTTCTTCGGCACCGAGGGCCTCCATGAACCGGGGGTCGATAGCGGAGAAGAAACTTGACCCGATGCCGGCGAACAACACGCCGAGTGCAATCATTCCGAGCGAGTTCCCAACCACGGCCAGTCCGATTCCAAACGCACCGGCACCCATTGCCCCGGCAATGGCTGTGTCACGCCCGTAGGCATCTGATAAACGCCCAAGTCCGACCTGTCCACCGATTCTGATGAGGAAAAACCCGGAGAAGGCGACGCCGGCCGCGGTCGGTGTGAACTCGTGAAACGCAATCAAAAACGCAGGGAGAAAGGAGAGCAACCCCTGTGCGACGTAGGTGCCTGCCGTCGCGATGACGAGCGGGAACGCAAGCGATGGACGTGAGACCAACCCGACGAGTCGGTTCAGTTCGAGACGGGACCGAATTGGGACCGCTGGCTGTCGCGGCTCGGTCGCTCGGACGCGCCAGAGAAACAACAGAAAGATGGGAATGCCGACAAGCGCTGTCACCGCGATTGCGGGTCGCCAGCCGTAGCGGACACCAATCCAGGCCGAAATAACTGGTGCAAGGAGACCAGCAAGCGGTCCACCGACCGAATGAAGGCCAACGGCCGTTCCAAGGTCATCGAAGGTTCGGGAAAGAAGTGTTGTTGCAACTGCGTAATGCAACCCCGCGACGCCACCGAGTACGACAAGCGCAACAACAAAGATGGCGAATATCGGGGACACCGCGACGACCGCACTCATGACTGTCGTTCCACCGATTGCGATGAGGATTACCAACTTTTCACCGTAACGGTCGGCGAGCAATCCGCTGGGAAACTGCGCGAGTCCGTATGCCAGCCACATTCCTGTCAGCGCGATGCCGATGAGCGTGTTCGAAATCTCGAAGTCGTCGGTGATGAAGGGGACAACTGGGCTGATTGCCAGTCGTGCGAAATAGGTCACGAAGAAGGCGAGTAAACACAACACGAGCACGGTATGACGGTACTGCCAGTTCATCGAAGTCTGTATCTCCACCTGCAATCGGGATGCGTATCAGTGCGGTGGTTTCGCCGCTGCCCGGCCGTTTATGCGTGTTGCTCACGTATCACACCATATGTCCGTTTCCTTCGATTTCAGCGACAGAACTGTTCTTGTAACCGGCGTCGGCGGCGCACTCGGGAGCGCAGTTGCAGAAGCGTTTATCGAGGCTGGGGCAACCGTCTGTGGTGCGGATATCGTCGACCCGGAGGATGACGATTCCCTGCTATCGGACCCCGAAAGACTCGATTATTATCAGGGTGATTTTACCGACGAATCGGTCGTTTCCGAGACTATCGATGCCATCGAACAGCGCCATGGAGGGCTTGACCATCTCGCAAACATCGCTGGGACGTGGAAAGGCGGCCACCCGATTCACGAAACCGACCTGTCGACGTTTGATATGCTGTTCGATGTTAACCTCAAGACGATGTTTCTGGCCTCGAAGCACGCTCTCCCACTCCTCCAGGAGCGAGAGGGCACAATCGTCAGCGTCTCCGCTCGGTCCTCGCTCGAAGGCGGGTCAGGTGATGGTATCTATCGGGCGAGCAAGGCTGGTGTCCGGCTCCTTACCGAGACGATCGCTGAAGAAAACCGCGGGCTAGTCCGAGCAAACGCGGTCATGCCAAGTGTTATCGATACACCGATGAATCGGGAGATGATGCCCGACAGCGACCACGACAAATGGGTCAAACCCGAGGAAATTGCACAGACCGTGCTGACCCTGTGTAGCGACGGGACGCCCGTTACGAGCGGGGCAGCGGTCCCGGTGTATGGGGAAGCCTGACAGCACATCTTGGTGGTGAGTTCGGTTCCCACAGCGGTGCTAGAACAGTCCAAATGTGTAACTATACCAACCCGCCACTCGTTCCACGCTTTTTATAGCGGATGCCTGCGTCACATCTAGATACATGAGCCAGCGGGTTGAACCACCTCAATTCTGGGACGATTTCCCTGACCCTAACGCGGCAAACGTCACGCACAATCCAACCTTCGAAGAGCTGCGTGCGCTTGCCCGTCACGATGAAACGACCACCGAATTTGACAGCCCGCGGTACGTGAGCGAACAGCGCTCACGCAGCGCGGACAAGACGAAAAACCTCGCTGATGACGACTTTTCCGACGCTGACTGGGATGCACTGACCGAAGCTACCGAGGTCGCCGCCGACAGTGACCTCATCTGTCTGGACCGCCGTGTTGGCCGCCATCCGGAGACAACCTACAACTGTCGGCTGTTCGTTCCCACGGCGTACGCACGGATTGCACTCGCCTGGGGCAAACTGCTCGAACCGGCGACCGGCGAACCGGATTTCAAGACCCTGCAACTCCCCGAGTGGGACGAACAGGACGATAGAGACCGACGCATCCGAATCCTGCCCGACGAGGGTGTTACGTTCGTCCTTGGCAGCGACTACACTGGTGAGGCGAAAAAGTCCTTCCTGCGCCTGTATATGTTGCGTGTCAAAGAACAGGGCGGACTCGGACTGCACGCCGGCACGAAACGTCTCAACCTCGTCTCCGATGGCGAGACCGAGACAGTCGGACAGGCGTTCCTCGGGTTGAGTGCGACGGGTAAATCGACGCTCACTGGTCACGGCTGCTGGCTGGACGAACCGGAAGGCGCAGAGATGCTACAGGATGACGTCTGTGCATTGCTTCCAGACGGACAGGTGACCGGCAGCGAAGGCAGCGGGCTGTATATCAAAACCGATGGCCTCGACGGGGAGGTCCAGCCATCGCTGTACCGCGCCGCAACTGACGAGAGCGCGGTCTTCGAGAACGTCACCGTCGAAGAGGACGGCACCGTCGACTTTGACGATACCGAACTCACCTCGAACGGTCGTGCTGTTATTCTCCGAGAGTGTCTTGACTCGGCGGCCGAGGATATCGACCTTGACAGCGTGGACCAGATATTCTTCATCACGCGTAACCCACTGATGCCCCCCGTTGCTCGGTTGAACGAGCGACAGGCAGCCGTCGCATTCATGCTCGGTGAGTCGATTCAGACAAGCGCCGGTGACCCGGATGCCGCTGGCGAATCCATCCGCGTCGTCGGGACGAACCCCTTCATTATCGGTCCACCGGGAGAAGAAGGCAACCGGTTTGCTGACCTCGTTGGCGACAACGATATCGAGTGTTTTGTCATCAACACGGGCCACGTCGGCCCGGCAACTGCGGATATCGGCGTCCGCGAATCAGTAAACATTCTGGTCGGTGCTGCCCGCGGCGATATCGACTGGACGCACGACGAGACCTTCGGCTTCGAACTCCCCGAATCGGTACCCGGCATCGACATCGAGGCGTTCTATCCACCGACACATTACGAGGCCTTCGACGACGAACTCACAGCACTACGCGCAGAACGACGTGCGTATCTGGAGCAGTTCGAGACGCTCGCAGACGATATCAAAGACGCAGTCTACTGAGTTACTCCACGACGATTTTCCTGATTTTCACTCGCACATCGTTCCACGACACCGGAGCCACAAGCGCGAGCAACAACAGGCTCCCGAGCGGTTCGTTCTCGTAGATGTGGTTCAGGATGAGGTAGGTGACGATACCAAGTACGAGGCTTAGAATCCAGGCACCGGCGGCAATTCTGCCGACGCGGGCTTTCATCGTGTTTGCGAGTTCGCTTGGGCTGTGGGAAATGCCCAAGAGGACGACATACAGAACGACTGGAACGGAGAC
>LKNH01000174.1 GCA_001564135.1 Halobacteriaceae archaeon Tc-Br11_E2g27
CAGGGCGAGTTACAGGAACTAGATGAGACGTTACTTGCCGCGAGTGAACTTCGTCGCGTGGGCCGGACACTTGGGAGAGTACTCCAGCCAACTGATGCAGAAAAGCAGTACTTTTTAACGCTCCTCCGGGATACGGATAGCGGCGAACGACCTGCGCCTGAGACAGTGCCAGAATCCCTCTATCCGGAGCGGGGATTAGCAATCACCGCAAGCGTCGACATCTATCGTTCTGAGTTACGGACCGTAATAGACAATCCAGAACCGACACTCGACCGAGCACTCTCACAACTCGATACCCACCTGAAGCGCGTAAATGCCCTTGATGGAGCTGTGAATCCGAAACAGAGTGAGCGACTCGTTACCTCCATTCGTGATATCAGCGAGTACGTCCGGACCGATGACGAGACAGCGCTTACGCGAGCGGTTGACCGCCTCGATTCGCTGGAGCGACTCTAGTCTCATAGTGATTGTTGTGACTCTTTACCGACGGGTAGTCACAATTCATGAATTTCAGCCTGGAGAGCACCCTGTTATACCGGTCGACGGAACAATTGATAGTTCTCACGCAGGACGGGTGGTGACGAATCTATCACAGCTTCCGTCGACCGGTATACGTGATGTCGGCACGAAGACAACCACAATAATCAGTATCAAAGGTCACTCGTTGCAAATCGCCAGTAACCGAGTGCAATCGGAACAATCAGCCAGCCAGCGAGGACCAGCCCTCCGAACCACGGTTCCTGATACAGCGCAGCAGAACCAGTACTCTCGCCGGAAATGAGCGGTAGGTTCACTGCCAACTGTTCGGAGAACGGTTCAACAGCGTTCCCCAGTGCATCAAACGGCGAGAGGCTTTCGAAAAAAGCAGCCCCAGGTGGTCGTGAAGAAGGACTCTCAAAGCCATGGAGGAGATATGCTACCGCATCGGGGATAATTCCCCAGAGTTGGAAGACAAAGAGCAGATAGACCCCAAAGGCACCACCGGAAGCAACTGCTGTCGATTCTGTCCATGCTGAGAGTCCAATTGCGATACTGACAAAAATGAGACCGATGAGCAGGCCAAACAGAAAGCCAATTGCGAGAACACTCCAATCAAAGCTCGTTGCACTCACGAACCCGCCAATCAAGGCCCCGACGTAGAGGCTTGTGATACCGGCGACAAGCACGAGCGTGCGACCAATGAACGTCCCGAGGATGATATCAGCCCGGGAGAACGGTAACCCGAGAAGCACCGAATACTCGTGATTGACCCGCCGACCAACAATCGATTGGTGGGTGAACGCGACAGCCGCGAGGGGAGCGAGAAAGACGAGGAAAAAGAGTAACCCTTCCCCCACATTTTGATGAGAGCCGTAGGCAAACAACAGCCCAAACA
This sequence comes from Halobacteriaceae archaeon Tc-Br11_E2g27, assembly GCA_001564135.1. GTDB lineage: Archaea > Halobacteriota > Halobacteria > Halobacteriales > Haloarculaceae > Halovenus. The sequence goes on from LKNH01000174.1 coordinate 1,376, forward strand.
GACCAAGTATGCCACAGAGCAGATGTAACTGACGTTCTCTGACGGCATCCGCCATATCCTTCCGAGCAAGCTGGCGAATCCCTCGCATCGAAACGGGGCGCTCACGCATCCGTCTCACCTCGGGTGTAGGCGGCAAACAAGTCTTCAAGCGATGCGGGTTGGGTCTCGATGTCCAACACGCTATGGCCCGCATCCAGACAGGTCGAGATAACCTTTGCCTTCGCCCTATTTGTACAGCCAACAGTCAAGCGGTTTTCATCGATAGCCGTCGTGCCAACCCCATCAATTGCCGCGACAGCATCAGAAATTGAATTGGCAGTGGAATCAAGCGTGATGGTCAACTCACCGGTTACGTCAACTGCTTCACGCAACCCTTCGATTGTGTCGACGGCAACGAGCTGTCCATGGTGTAAGATACCCACACGGTCACAGACAGCTTCGACCTGTTCGAGGATATGGCTCGAAAAAAAGACCGTCGCACCACGCTCAGCTTCCTCCCGAACAATCTGTCGAATTTCCCGAGCACCATTCGGGTCAAGCCCGGTCGTCGGTTCATCGAGAATCAACAGCTCTGGCGCCCCAGCCAGTGCTATCCCGAGCATCAGTCGCTGTTTCATCCCTTTCGAGTAAGCCCTCGCCGGTCGGTCGCTTGCATGAGCAATCCCAACTCGTTCAAGCAGCGACTCAGCATCGTCATCAACCCCCCGCGCCTCAAGTGCGAACGCAAGATGTTCCCTGCCGGTCATCTCACCGAGCGGACCGAACTGTTCAGGTAACAAACCGGCCCGTTGACGAACGGCAACCGGTCGCTCTTGGACAGGTTCGCCAAGAACAGTTACCTCCCCCGAAGTTGGTCGAACCTGATCGACCAGGATATCTATTGTCGTTGATTTACCAGCACCATTCGGACCGAGAAAGCCGAATATCTCTCCCGATTTGACGCGCATATCGAGATTCTGGAGGGCTGTGAACTCACCGTACCGTTTGGTGACGCCACTGAGTTCAATTGCGGGCATACCTTCGGTACAATCGACCTGGGGATAATAGTTACCAATTAATCATAAATAGCTGTTATATCAACCAGTGCAAGAGACGAAGGTTGCAAGACTTAACCCCTCGGGCATCGATAGCTGGGGTATGTTCACTGCCGACGAGCTCGATGAAATTCGGTCGGCCAAAGAGCGGTGGGAAGAAGAACAGCTCGACCCAGTGCTTGAGCGGTTTGGCGAGCGAAAGGAGACGTTTGAAACTGATACCGGTGGCCAGGATGTACAGCGACTGTATACACCTGCGGACCGCGGCGAGGTCGAGTATCAGGAAGAACTTGGCTTCCCCGGTGAGGAACCATACACGCGCGGCGTGTATCCAACAGGCTACCGCGGCCGCCTCTGGACGATGCGACAGTACGCCGGGATGGGAACGGCTGAAGAGACCAACGAACGGTTCCATTACCTGCTCGATGAGGGACAGACCGGGCTCTCGATGGCCTTTGACCTGCCGACGCAGATGGGATATGACTCCGATGATAGCATGGCAACCGGTGAAGTCGGGAAAGCCGGTGTCGCCATCGACTCGCTTCGCGACATGGAGACGGTATTCGATGGGATTCCGCTTGATGAAGTCTCGACCAGTATGACCATCAACGCGCCCGCGTCCGTCCTGCTTGCGATGTATATCGCCGTCGGCGACCAACAGGGTGTCGACCGCGAAGAGCTCCGAGGAACCATTCAGAACGATATTCTGAAAGAGTATATCGCCCGAAACACCTATATTTTCCCGCCAGAGCCCTCGATGCGCATCATCACGGATATCTTTGAGTTCTGCGCCCAGGAGACCCCGAAGTTCAACACCATCTCCATCTCGGGCTATCACGTCCGTGAAGCCGGCTCGACCGCTGCACAGGAGCTTGCATTTACTCTCGGGAACGGCATCGAGTACGTCAAAGCCGCAATCGAAGCAGGCCTCGATGTCGACGAGTTTGCCCCACAACTCTCGTTCTTTTTCAACGGCCACAATAACATCCTCGAAGAGGTCGCCAAGTTCCGTGCCGCACGGCGAATGTGGGCGAAGATTATGGATGAGCGCTTCGACGCACAGGACCCGAAATCCAAACAACTGAAGTTCCACACACAGACTGCTGGGTCGACGTTGACCGCACAGCAGGTCGAAAACAACGTCGTACGCGTCGCTTATCAAGCGCTTGCTGCTGTCCTCGGTGGAACACAGAGTTTGCACACCAACGGAAAGGATGAAGCGCTTTCGCTGCCGACCGAACAGTCCGTCCGAACCGCGCTTCGAACCCAGCAGATTCTCGCTCACGAATCGGGTGCTGCAGATACCATTGACCCGCTCGCTGGCAGTTACTACGTCGAATCGCTGACCGACTCCGTCGAGGAGGAAGCCTTCGAGTTGCTCGATGAGATAGACGAACGCGGCGGGATGCGGCAGGCAATCGAATCACAGTGGGTCCAGCGCCAGATTCAAGATACCGCTTTCGAGCGCCAGCGAGAGATTGAATCGGGCGAGCGAATTATCGTCGGCGTCAACGAGTTCACCGTCGACGAAGAGGAACACGTCGATATCGAAGAGGTATCCGCCGAACAACAGCGCTCACAGCAGGAACGACTGGACGAAGTGCGCAAAGAGCGCGACGACGAAGCAGTTGATGCGAAACTCACCGCACTTGCCCAGGCCGCGCAGGGAGATGAGAACCTCTTACCGTATATTGTTGATGCGGTGAAGGTGTACGCGACAACCGGCGAAATCTGTCACACACTTCGTGACGAGTTTGGCGAATATAATCCGGGGACGGCAGTATGACAGACGAATCCACTCCTGAGACTGCATTCGACCATGCAGGCATTGCAACGACAGACGCTGATGCACTCACAACACAGTATAGCCACCTATTTGGCTGTGAGGAAGTTCACCGCGAGACATTCAACGGAATGACCGTGGTGTTTCTTGATTTCGGAAACGGCTTTTTTGAGTTGTTAGAGCCACAGGATGACGATGGCACCATCGCAACCTACCTCGAACGGAACGGAAACGGGATTCATCACCTGGCGGTTGAGACGACCGATATCGAACGCTCGCTCGAAATCGCTACAGCCGCCGGCGTTGATTGCATCGATGAGGAACCCCGACCCGGTGCCTGGGGGCATGAGGTTGCGTTTTTGCACCCCAAATCTACTGGCGGGATACTGCTTGAGTTCGTCGAACACTGATACTGCCGGACGTAACTTCGGTACCATACTCGCCACACCCGGATATCGGGATTATTCAATTGCTTACGTCCAGTAGTATGAGAAACAAACTGGGTGCACTATTGAGCTGGTTTTTCAGGCCCAAAATGCTCACAGTTTCACCGTTCGCTCCGAGGTTTCGCATTCACTCAACCTCGCTACTCACGGCACCCATTGGGCGCCGTTCGCTATTCGAGGTCTCACTACGTTCGACCTCGCTATGCGAGGGCTGGGATTCGAACCCAGGGACCCCTACGGGAGCGGGTCTTAAGCCCGCCGCCTTTGGCCAAGCTCAGCCACCCTCGCGCATTCACCTCTCTGGTGGCGAACGGAAAAGCGGTTACGGATTAGAGACACTCAAACTATTGCTGAAAACACCTCTAGTATACCTATCGCTTCGGAGCTTGACTTAATTGTTTTGCCTGAAAATAGCTGGTAGGTAAAATACACCTTCTTTTGAGGGGTGATTGATTACGAACCCTCGTTGTAAACTTCGGCTGGAGGACTTCGACCCGGAAAGTGAGTTAATAACATAACTCCAAGATAGTCGATAGCAGGTCAAGAGCGGTACTGCTACTATTTGTCTATGACTTCCAGTACGATTGGGCTATATCGCTGCTATTGAAAAGCACTTCTGACCATTCAAATTTTTTATAACGACGGTTTTGCTTTCTGCTGGACAAAAATTATAATCAGTGATAACTAGACTGATTCATTCCTGTTTGATGATGGTTTCTTGACTTTGATGAATGTCCGTATACAAAAATGAATGTTTGTTGAAGGTTCGGCATCAGCCGAAGCCTTTTTACTATTACAATAGGAATGTGTGAAAGAAACATGGTAAATGCAGCCGAACGTACGAAAGAAACCAGACGAAAAGTCCTCGCAGCCATGGGTGGTGCAGGTACCATCGCCCTTGCCGGTTGTGTAGGTGGTGACGATGATGACGACGATGATGATGATGGAGCAGAGCGAACCGGTGAGCCAGATGAGGACATCACCGGAACAATCAGCGTCGCTGTCGGTGCAAACCCCGATACGGTTGACCCGACGCTCATCAAC
>LKNH01000175.1 GCA_001564135.1 Halobacteriaceae archaeon Tc-Br11_E2g27
GCCGTGGAAATTAGACCGGAAGTTCCAGTGTGTCAACTGCACCCCTTTGGGCTGGCTCGTCGTTCCAGACGTATAGACGAGACTTGCCAAATCGTCCGGCTGAGTTTCATCCAGCCACCCCTGATACGTCTCTTCATCGAAGGTTTCTTCACCGATGTCGTGAACTTCACGCAGCGTATAAATGTCGTCGCGTTCGTAGTCGGATTCCGGCTCGTCAATGAGAATCATATACTCTAGGTCGAGATTCTCCTCCACTTCGAAGAGCCGTTTAAGCAACTGTTCGTTCTCGACGATAACACCCCTTGCCTCCGGGTCCCCAAGGAGATACTCTGCCTGATTCGGTGATGAGTCGGTGTAGACCGTCGTCACAACACAACCTGCTGCAAGCAATGCGAAATCGGACTGTGCCCACTCCATTCGAGTGTTAGCGAACATCCCCACGCGGTCCTGATGCTCAAGTCCAATCTCGCGAAAGCCCGTCGCAAGATGGCGAACAATGTCACGCATTTCTCGATAGGTGATAGAAGCATACTCCCCATCCGGTGCTTCAGGTACCACCCCAGCCATTGACCGGTCGTGTACCCCACCTTTGTACAACTGTGCTTTTGATTCAAGACGGCGCTCAGCACTTGTCTCGAACAACTCAGGAATTGTCCCCTCTGCATACAGGTCGTCTTCGTACTCGTACTCCGCCGCGAGCCACTCTGGCTCTGTTATATTAGCTACCATAGTAGTTCCCTTTCGCGTTCTTTCGTGTGTACGAAACTCTCTTATAAAAAACATACTCATTTAGTTACTCATCACTCACTCAGGAAGCTTACATTTGCTGAAAGGGGGATATAGTCGTCTGTTTATGGTATATAATAATAATACTTACATTAAACTATTTCACTGTTTATCCCCTCACTGAAAGCGTTTTGGCGGACAGATTCACACGGTGAATATCTCGTATAAACGCGAATCACAACCGCGTGGGTATCCAGGCTCGATTAGCGAACGAAAACGACCCATCTGTTGTATCGAAGGGGAGCAGTTATTACAGCCAATCCGTTATCCCCCAGCATGGCCAAGTATTCGACTGGAGGGGGGATTGATTCCGGCGATAGTTGCGAACTCTGTGGTGCAACAGGCGTCGACACGAGTTCGGTCAACGTTGCAGGGGCACAACTACAGGTTTGTAGTGACTGCGCACAACACGACGACAGCGTCAAACAATCGGCAGATTCCTCACAGGATGAAAACCGCAAGAAGCGAGCCGCAAAAAATACCGCGCGAATGCATGATTCGGTCCAGCCTGACTCCTCACACTGGGAAAGCGGAGCGGATTACGACGACGACCAACTTCCATATCTGGTTTCTGATTATGGCGAGCAGGTTACCAACGCCCGACAGGAAGCGGGCTACCAACTGGAGGAACTCGCAAATGAACTCAATGTTACCGAAAATGACCTGTTGGCGCTTGAACAGGGGCGTGCTGTACAGGCTGGCATAGGTGGGAGCGTGGTTGCGGCCGTAGAGGAGTATCTTGACATTACCCTGACTGACGAATAACGACCGTTATCCACTATCAAAGCATCTTTGCTATCTCCAGTCCTAGTCACGACTGTGACAGCGACGTACGACGCTATTGTCTATGATCTGGACGGCACTCTCGTTCGCCTCGATGTTGATTGGCAAGAAGTGCGGGAGGAGGTAGCTGCAAAGCTCCGCGTGCGCAACATCCAAGTTGCGGAAGACAGCCTCTGGACGATGTTCGAACGAGCAACGCTCGAAGGGTTCGAACGACCAGTCCACCAGACCCTCGAATCGTTCGAGCGTGATGGTGCGCGAAGTGCAACGCGCCTTCCGCTCGCTGACGAACTCCCGTGGGACGTTCCCGTCGGTGTCTGCTCACTCAATGCCGAATCTGCCTGTCGGATTGCGCTTGAACTGCATGGTCTTGACGGCTATATCGACGCCCTTGTCGGTCGTGATACGGTTTCAACTCATAAACCCCATCCTGAGCCACTGCTGACGACTGTTGAGCGGCTTGGCGTCTCTCCTGGAGAAACCCTGTTTGTGGGGGATTCAGAGAGCGATGCCCAGACAGCCGAACGTGCTGGAACCGATTTTCAGTACGTTTCCGAACGACTCTCCTAACTGCGAGTTCATCACCACACCCGTTTTGCATCTCACCAAGACACAAGAGCCAAACACCCCGTATCCCCTACTGGCCTGTGTGGCAGGTCCAATTCGCTTCCGCTACTCACCGCAAACCTGGTCCCATGACCGCGTGAAGCGGGAGCTTTACCAACCACTCGAAACGAAATTTGGCGCAACATCTTCCGACCCACGATACCCCCCACCACCCTCCTATGAGGCGGTTCGTCTCTCGATGAACAATGGTGACCTCGCGCTGTTTGCCTGGGAGAGCGACGGCAGCGGTGCATACTGGCTTGGCAATACAGAGACGCCGAAGGTGCTTTGGCGGACTGATAAATATACGTTCGACGAATCACCGTATCCAGTTGCCCGATGGGCACAGCGTGTGTTGCTCGCTGAACTAACTGAAACGGAGCCCTGGTTGGCACCCTATCGGCATGTTGCGTGGTTTTTCCTCCCAGTATTCTTTTCCAAAGACGGAAGAGACACCAGTCGTGTGTTTTTCCGCGACCACGCCGCTGGGTTTCCAGACGCGACGCGTGAACAGGGGCTTCAGTTCTATGATGAACTGCTGAAGCCAGGTATTCTTGATGAATATCGGTATACGACGGCAACGAAACTTGGTACAAGCGACCGCCTTGACCTTGTTCGAATGCGGGCCTCAATGGCCGAACTCAACGCAGCCAAACTCCTCTTCGATTCCGGCTACTCGTTCACGCCTGAGGTTGAACTTGATTCAGGCTATACGCTTGATTTCCGGTTAGCTGACTCCGGTCAACTTATCGAGGTTACTCGCCCGGAGCCACCAGCACGGCGGCGGGCCGGGACCGCCGCCGCTGCTATCAAAGAAACAGTTCAGGGGAAGACCGGTAATCAGTTATCTGCACATCAGGGTGCAGTCGTTTTTGTCGACTGTACGTCGTTCCGCGACGACGAATGGCAAGCAATCCGGGCCGAGTCGCCGTCTGTCGGTTACAGACCCGCCGTTGTGTATCGAATGCGCCCCGAAAAGCCGTGTGAGGGATATATCCGTGGTCAGCCGGGATTAGCGCTTGAACTTACCTAATCGGCTTCTCATCTTACTAGTTCACTCCAGCCAACCGAGTACATCACCCAGCCAAGCTATTTGTAGGCACACGATAATGTGCCAGTATGGGGATAGAGACCGCGTTTCTGGGGGAATTGCTGGATGAGGACCAGATAGCGGAAGGGGAGGATGCCCTTCGTGAACATGCGACTGACTGGGGGACTGAAGATGGAGTTGAGCCGGATGTCGTTGTTTACCCAACATCGACCAACGATGTGTCAGCGGTACTTGCTGCTGCCAACGACCGGAATATTCCAGTCACGCCGTACGCAGCTGGAACGAGCCTCGAAGGGAATCCCGTTCCAATCGAGGGGGGAATCAGCATGGACCTGACGCGGATGAACGACGTCCTCGGGGTTCGGCCAGCGGATTTGCAACTCGATGTTGAACCGGGTGTGATGGGGCCAGCGATTGAGGAAGCTGCTGGTGAACACGGTTTGTTCTTCCCACCGCTTCCATCCTCAGGGGATATCTCTACAATCGGTGGCATGATTGCGAACGCCGCAAGCGGCATGCAAACGGTCAAATACGGTGAAGTTGCAGACTGGGTCCGTGAGCTTGAAGTTGTGCTCGCAGATGGTTCCGTCATCACTGTCGGGACGAAGGCGGTGAAAAGCTCGTCCGGCTACAACCTCCGAGAACTGATTATCGGTAGCGAGGGGACACTCGGTGTTGTGACTCGCGCAACGCTGGAACTGGCGGGCCGACCGCAACAGGTTCGCGGCGGGAGAGCCCTATTTTCGACGCTATCGGACGCGACTGCAGCCGTTACTGATGTTGTTCAGTCGGGTGTAGACGTCGCCAAAGTAGAGTTAATTGACAGCGAATCGGCAATGATGTCAAACGACTATACCGGGGCTGATCTGCCGGATGTGCCGATGGTGTTTCTCGAATTCCATGCAGACCACGGCATTGACGAGGAAATCGAGTACTGTCAATCGGTCCTTGCCGCACACGACCCGATAGAGTTCGAGTTAGCTGACGAGGAGACGATGGATTCGCTCTGGCGGGCTCGACGCGACCTCGCTTTTGCTATCCGGAGCTGGAATCTTGAGTTGCAACCGCTGGTTCCGGGGGATGTGACCGTCCCAATCAGTGAGTATGGACCAACAATCGAGTATATCAAATCGCTCGAAGATGACCACGATATACGTATGCCGTGTTTTGGCCACGCTGGTGATGGGAATATCCATTATACTGTTCTTGTGGACCCAACCGATTCGGACGAACTCGAACGAGGCCAACAAGCATACTCGGATATCGTCGACTACGCACTTTCGGTTGGCGGCACCGCAACGGGAGAACACGGTATCGGCCTTGGCAAACGTGAGTATCTCGAACGTGAACACGGAGAAATAGCCGTTGGGCTCATGCGCCGCCTCAAGGAAGCCTTCGATCCCAACGGCATTCTCAACCCCGGCAAAATCTTCCCACAGGATGACGACTGGCAGCGGGCTGACCCAGCCGACTATCGCGACTAGGGATAAGATTCTGTGAAAGCACTCGGTATTGTATACCGGTCGACGGAACAATTGATAGTTCTCACGCAGGATGGGTGGTGACGAATCTATCACAGCTTCCGTCGACCGGTATATGAGAAGATTCTTCCCATTGGGTGACCCACCATGGATGTATGAGTGAATACACAGTTACCGGCCGGTGGAAAACGCCAAACGGATGGCAGGGATTCGAAAAGAGCCTCGAAGCGGAAAACGAAGATGTCGCTGTCGAGCACGTGTATGCGAGCTTTGGCTCCAAGCACGGTCTCAAACGCCCACAGGTTGACATTGAGGAGGTATCAGCATGAGCCTCGGTGGTGGCGGAGGCGGCGGTCAGTTGCAGGAGCTTGCCTCACAGATTGAACAGCTTGAAGAAGCCCAGGAGGCACTACGTGGCGAAATCGAAGACCTCGAATCCGAACAGGATGAGATTAGCGAAGCTATCGACGCTATCGGTCACCTTGAAACTGGCGCAACCGTTCAGGTGCCAGTCGGTGGCGGAGCATACGTGCGTGCTGAAGTAGAGGATATGGACGAAGTTATCGTCGAACTCGGCGCTGATTACGCAGCGGAATGTGACAGCGACGAAGCCGTCGAGACGCTTTCATCGAAACAGGATGCACTCGATGACCGCATTGAAGAGGTTGAAGCGGAAATTTCGGACATCGAGAGCGAATCCAAGGAACTCGAAGAACGCGCACAGCAGCTTCAGACACAGCAGATGCAGCAGATGCAACAGCAGATGCAACAACAGGACGAGTAAGGTTCGATGTTTGAGGGTCTGAAAGATAAGCTCAACCGTTTCAGTGAGGACGCCTCCGAAGATATCGAGGTCGAAGAAACTGAAGAGGCCGAAGTCGATGAGACAGGTAGCGAAACGGTTGACCCGGAGACAGATGTGGATGCAGAAACAGCCACAGAAGCGGCTGAACCTGGTGCCGCCGATA
>LKNH01000176.1 GCA_001564135.1 Halobacteriaceae archaeon Tc-Br11_E2g27
GGGTCGTAGCGTTCACCCTGAGTCATGGGGTTGAAGATCCGAAAGTACGGCTGGGCGTCGGTTCCAGTGGAGGCGGCCCACTGCCAGCCGCCGTTGTCGTTTGCGGTGTCATGGTCGACCAGTCGCTCGCAGAACCACTCGTAGCCATGTCGCCAATCCAGCAGGAGGTCTTTGGTCAGGAAGGAGGCGACAATCATCCGCACGCGATTGTGCATGTAGGCTTCCTCGCGGAGTTGGCGCATGCCGGCGTCGACGATTGGATAGCCCGTTTTGCCGTCTTTCCACGCCTGTAATGCCCCCTCGTCTTCGCGCCAGTTGATTGGATTTTCGTATGCTTTGTAATTCTCGGTTACCACGTCGGGTCGGTCCCAGAGCACCTGTGTGTAGAACTCTCGCCAGGCGAGTTGGTCCTGAAACTCGAAGACGGATTCGGTTTCGTCTTCGCTGTCGGCCAAGTCGCGTGCCTCCTCGGTCGCGCGGTAGACCTCGCGGATGCCGATGGTCCCCCATTTCAAGTGCGCGGAGAGCCGGGAGGTGCAGTCATTCGCTGGGTAATCACGGCGGTCGGCGTAGCGATAGATATCGGACTCACAAAAGGATTCAAGGCGTTCTCTAGCGGGTTCGGTCCCGGCGGGGGGAACGGTTGCGTCCGGTGTTTCGAAGCCCAGGTCATCGAGCGTCGGGAGAGAGCCGTACAGCCCGTATTCCGTATTATTTCCTTCGTGTGAATTACCATTTCCACCACTTTTTCCTTCGTAGGGTTTAGACCCGTCGAGGGCAAGAAATCCAGTTACCTTCTCTCGGGGAACGAGTTCGTCGCTTTCGGGTGGCTCAAACGGGTCGCGCTTATCTCGTTTGTGCCATTTCTTCGAGAAGTAGGTAAACACCTTGTAGGGGTCGCCATCGTTGGTGGTGATTGCACCGGGTTTGTGGTGGACGGCATCGTGGACTAGATTACGGTCGATATCAGCCTCGATGAGTGCTTGCTGGACAGCCGCATCGCGTTCTCGGGCAAGTCCGGAGTAATCTCGACACCACGAGACGGAACCGGCATCGAGGCTCGTTGCGAGTTCGGGAACGACAGTCGTTGAGTCGCCACTGGCAAGCAGGAGTTCGCCGCCGCGGTCGCGGTACTCTTTTTGGAGGGATTCGAGCGCATCCAGCATGAAGGCGACACGCGGGGGTGCGCCGTGGTCGAGGACCGCTCGGTCGAAGACGAACAGGCCGACCGTTGGCTCGCTTGTCGCGGCCAGTCCCCGGTTGTCCGACAGGCGCAGGTCGCGGCGATGCCAGTGAAGTTGCATAGGGGCGTGTTGGACTGGATGGTCTTGAACGGTGGGGAATGGGAGATGCAGTTTTTCGGTACACTAGTTTTAGTAGTATTGGGGGCCATAGGTATTACTGCATATGGCAAGTAATACCAGCGAGTCGCGGGTGGTATCTGTCTCACAGAAGGGACAGGCAACAATCCCGAAGGGTTTGCGAGAGAAATTCGGGATTGAGACGCCCGGCGAGGTATTCATCTACGAGGATGAGGGGCGGATTATTATCGAGCCAGTGCCCTCGCCTGACGAACTGCACGGGATTCATGCCGGTGAGCACGAACGCGGCGAGATTCTCGGACGCGTTCGCGAACTGAAAGCCGAGGATGCCCGTCGTGAAGCGACGCGAGCCGAGCGACTTTCTCCATCCGAGGATGAATGAAGTACGTTTTCGATACTGAGGCTCTTATCGCCTTTCTCTATAAGGAACCGGGACACGAAACTGTTGCAACGCTTCTCAATACGGTCTTTTCCGATGAACGGGAGGGTGCAGTCACGGAGACCAATGCCGCTGAAGTATTCTATCTCGTTGCTCGGTTTGAAGGTGTTGACGATGCTCCAACAGACGATTCGTTACGGGAAGCAGACCGAGATCTGCGTGCCCTTGAACGGCAAGGGTTGCGTATCGAGTCAGCAGATTGGCGACGTGCAGCACAAATCAAGGCTGATGGCGCTCTCTCACTTGCCGATGCGTATGCGGTTGCTCTCGCGGTCGAGCACGAGGCAACGCTCGTCGCTGGCGCTGACGATGATTTCGACACGCTGCCCGTCGAGATTGATTTGTATCGGTTCCGGGAGCAGGGTGTGTAGGTACATTCACGACGTTCTCCCGTTGCTAGTTTCTCCAAAAAACGATCAGTTATCCGATCTGCGTTCATTTCTCCTGTATGCCTGAACCGGAGATGGTTGAACTGTCGCGACTCACAGTTGCATCCTTACTTGATTACCTGACTGATTATCAAGCTGAGTTACAGCGTGCAGACGCAGAGGGACCATACACTGATGAATTGACGAAAGAAGTTGAACGAGTGACGACGTTGTTGCAAGAATCGGAAACATAGATATCCATTTGTGCCCATGAACGAATCCAAAATTCCAGAAGTCATCGACGAAATCGGTATTTTAGATTATCGAGAACAATCACTCGTTCTCTACGACGAGGAACCCTACAGTGTCATCGAGTTTCAAGAAGATGGCATTGCCCTCTCTCACCTGTTCCGTGATACGCTTGTATCTAACCGACTGGTTCCCTACGATGAAGCACTGACAGCTTATCGAACAGGGAAACTCACTCCCGCAACAGTTGTCCCATCCGAGTAAGGGTCATTGCTTGCCGATGGAAACAGGCCAGTGGATGGTTTTATGATCGCCTCACCATATGAGTGAACTATGCGCGCAGCGGCCATGCAGGACCATCTTCGCGACCGGATGTATCAGACGACACCAGAGGAGTTCGAAGTCCTCTGTAAGATGGTTCTGGTTCGGCGACTTGAAACACGGTCGCTGCAGGTGACGGCATTCCGGCAGGATGATGGTATCGACATTGAGGGTGTTATCGATGAGGGAATTGTTCGGGCACTACTTGGTGTCCAAGTTAAGCGATATAACGAAGGAAACACCGTCAGTAACAACTATATTCAGCGGTTTCACGGTGCATTAGCACAGCAGAACCACCAGATTGGGACATATATTACATCGAGTTCATTTACCGGTCCCGCAATCGATGCAGCCGAACAACTCCAAATTTGCTTGGTCGACGGTGAGCAACTCTCTCAGCTCATGGTTGACCACGAGATTGGCGTCGAACAACGCCAAAACTCCTTTGAAATTCAAGATGAGTTCTGGCGAGCCTTCGAGAAACCCGAGCGTGAGGATATCATCCCAACGCGCGAGGTCCCGATTGCCAACAGCTTTGAATCGTTGCGGAGATTCCTGAAAGCAATCGAAATTACTGACGGCTCGAAGGCAGAAATTCACGAGGAGGTAAACAGACAGACTGGCGATTCGTTCGACTCACGCCACGCTGATCTTTATCCAACTGCCGGATGGTTGCTCGGTTTCGTCCACGAAGACACTCCAAAAGAAGTAAACGGGAGAGAGGTTCGGCGGTGGGGTTTGACTCGCTCCGGTATCGAATATCTTCGCCTTCACGAACAGGGGAACACCGAGAACGCTCGTGAACATCTCATTGCTGCCATCAGGCAAGTTGAGGTGGTTCAGCGGGTCTACGAGGAACTGGAAAAGCGAGGCGAGCTGACGAATAGCGAACTCAAAGAATTTCTCAGTCAGGAGACCGAATTTTCCAAATCGAGTATCGACCGTCGTGGGAGTACAGTTGTGGGGTGGCTTACGACGCTTCCAGAGGTTGAGGAACGGCCCCATGGGCGGAGCAAAAAGTTCGTTCGTGTCTAACTGCTTGCTTCATCTCGATAACCACCCGTATCACGAGTCATAGCTACACACACGAGGTCTGTCGCTTGCATCAGCAGACCGCTGCCGACCGGTTACATATGAACACGGCTTAAACTGTCGAGTAGGTAAGCGAACAATAGGTATAGCAGAAGCAAGGTATACAGTCGAGTCTATCCTCACCACGAACCACCTGAGTTTTCACCGAGCGGGTCCCAACTGACAGATAATGGATGACGAACTCAAATCTCGAATCGAAGAGACTGCGGAGATAAACGCCCTCTACAATGCTGTCAAACACGAAAGCGAGGCACAGGTCGGAGCCATCATGGGGCCGCTGATGGGGGACAACCCTGAGTTCCGCGAGCATGGCGACGAAATCGCTGGCGTGATTGCACCAGTGGTCGGCCGGGTCAACGGCATGGACCACGACGAGCGCCGCGAGCGACTCGGTGAACTCGCCCCCGAAAAAATCGAAGAACTGGATGCCGAGGATGAGGAAGAACAACACGCACTCTCTGACCTGCCGAACGCCGAGGAGTATGACGAGGTGCGGATGCGCGTCGCGCCCAACCCAAACGGCCCGTGGCATATCGGCCACGCACGGATGGCCGCCGTCATCGGAACCTACAAAGAGCGCTACGATGGCTCCTTTATCTGCCGATTTGACGATACCGACCCCGAGACGAAACGCCCTGATATGGACGCCTACGACGCCATTCTGGACGCCATCTCCTATCTTGGCTTCGAACCCGACGAGGTCATCCGCGCAAGCGACCGGCTTGACACCTACTACGAGTACGCCCGCAAACTCATCGACGCTGGTGGGGCCTACACCTGCTCGCTTCCCGGCGAGGAGTTCTCCGAACTGAAAAACGCCGGCGAACCAAGCCCAAGCCGTTCAAAATCCATCGAGACGGTCCACGAGGAGTTCGACAAGATGGTGGCAGGAGAGTACAGTTCCGGCGAGATGGTCCTGCGGGTGAAAACCGATATCGAACACAAAAACCCCGCACTGCGTGATTGGGTTGCCTTCCGGATGATAGACACGCCACATCCCCGTGAAGAGGCCGCCGAGTACCGTTGCTGGCCACTGCTCGATTTCCAGAGCGGTATCGACGACCACCTGACTGGCGTCACCCATATCATTCGCGGTATCGACCTGCAGGATTCGGCAAAGCGCCAGCAGTTCGTCTATGATTATTTCGACTGGGAGTATCCGGAAGTGATGCACTGGGGACACGTCCAGGTCGATGAATACGACGTTTCGATGTCCACCTCGACGATAGCCGAGAAAATCGAATCCGGCGAACTCGATGGGTGGGACGACCCCCGCGCTCCGACGGTCGCCAGCCTCAGACGGCGTGGTGTTCGCGGTGACGCACTGGTCGATGCGATGGTCGAACTCGGCACTTCAACCTCGAACGTCGAATTAGCCATGTCGGCCGTCTACGCCCAGAACCGCGAGCGCATCGACGACGATGCCGACCGAGCCTTCTTTGTCCGCGATGATGCCGACTACGGCGGTGGTGCTGTCGAACGGTCACTTGAACTAGGTCCAGAAGCCGGGACGCCGCCGGTCCACCCGGAACACGAAGAGCGCGGCACCCGCGAGATTCCTGTCGGAACGGGGGTCCTACTCGAAGCGGATGACCTCCCACCTGAGGGCGAGCGGGTCTGGCTCAAAGGTTACGGCTGTGTCGAACACACTGCAGATGGACTGACGTTCACTGGTGATGACCTCGATGTAACTCGAAATGAGGGCGTCGATATCGTTCACTGGGTTCCAGCGATGGACAATCAGCCAGTCCGAATGCGGACGATGGATGGTGATATGACTGGCTACGCCGAACCGGGAGTTCGTGCATACGAAGCAGGTGACATCCTTCAGTTCGAACGAATCGGCTTCGTTCGGCTTGACCGCCACGACGAAGACCAGA
>LKNH01000177.1 GCA_001564135.1 Halobacteriaceae archaeon Tc-Br11_E2g27
TCCCCGTATGCTGGGCAGTGAAAGCTGCGCTATAGTGCAATCAGCTATACCGGTCGACGGAACAATTGAGAGGTCTCACGCAGGACGGGTGGTAACGAATCTATCACAGCTTCCGTCGACCGGTATATAGGAGAACAATAGAAAAACCAGATTACCAAAACGAACGCGTTCGGGCGTACTCCCGTTCGCGTGAGAGGATATCGCGGTAAAATTCGTCCTCGTTTTCGCGCAGTTTGTTGATAATTCGGGCAGCATTTCGAGGGCCAACACCGCGGGCTGCGAGCGCAATCACCGCTTGCTTGCCATGGCTCTGGACCAGACTCGCAGACTGGTACGCTCGCTCGGTTTTCTGTTGCTGTTCCTCATCTTTCTCCGGCGTCCTCACTGCAGCTATCGTCTCTTCATCCCACGGGTTGAGTGCTGCAATCCGGGTTGATTCACAGTGTGGACACTGTGGCTGGTCCGGCACCCGTTTGACCTGCGTCGTCCGCTTCCAGTCGGTACAGTGGAGACAGAAGAGAATAACCCGGTCGTTCTGAATGCGCTCTTTGACAGTCTGGATAACGCTTGCATCCGCATTTTCGGGGGTGAGTAGTTCTTGACCCGCGCTGCGACCGCCCGTCCCGATGGCTGTGTGTTCGGAAACCAGCTCTATGCCGATGTCACCTGACTGGATAGCCGCAAGCACGTCGCTCGCCTCCGCAATGGCCAATTCCTCATGAAGAAGTTCACGCATTGCCTCGTCATAGACAGGGGTATCCTCCAGTGCTTGTAACAGCCGACTCCGACCAAAGCTGGTCGATGAACCTCGCCACCGTTTGAGCGCACCGAATGTCGCCGCGACATGAGAGATAGTGAATTTGAGTGCATCCGCGTTTTTCAGGCTCAACTCAATGAGGCTTCTGACGTGTTCCGGGTCAGTTTCCTCAAGAATTGCCACGACTTCAGTGAGGCTTACACCTGCCGGAACATCAAATTCAATCCGGTACGGGTCAACCTCCAGACCGATGCTTGAACCAGTTTGCTGGCCGAGGAGTGCAGAAAGCAGTCGGCCGAGCGTCTCGTTTGTTTGGTGTCCAAAACAAGCGTTGATTACAATAGAGCCTGCGTTCCCTTCAGCGACGATGCGCTCGTCCGTGGCAATCGGCTGGCCGTCCTCGACCGTGGTTGCAATCTGGTCCAGACCGGTACTAACTGTTTCATAACCAACTTCATACCGTCGGGCGATATCCCGGGCTACCCCGTCTGTCTCACCGCCGGCCTCGAACTGCTCAACGGCGACGCGCCGGAGCTCCCCGACGCCCGCTGCAACGGGACGGGCAACCGGAATCTCCTGCCCTGTCCAGGACGGGACCTCCCCGGTTGGGTCAGGAATTGGAGACACTGTGACAACCTCATCTTCTTCATCAATCTCGGTAATCCGCCACATCTCCCCGCGTTGCACGAATGTCTCGCCAGGAGTTGCAAAGTTGACGACGAAACGTTCATCTAACGTACCAACCCGTGACCCGCTGGCGACATCCTCGACGTCGTATGTCGTTTCGTCCGGAATCATCGACAGGTTCCGGTAAAAATACTGCCACGTCTCTCGGCGCTTTTCGAGCGTATCTTTCTCCTCATCAACCCAGATAACGCGATTGTTCGCAAGTTCCCTGACGACTGATTTGAACGCGTCCGTCTCTACGTCGTGGAACGGATACGCGCGAGTAATAATTTCGTATGCCCGCATCGCCCGAATCTCACCGAAATCCATAACGAGACCTGCAATCTGGTTTGCAACCGTATCAAGACTACCATTGTGTAGCTTTGCAGGTTCGACAGCACCCTTACGCGACCGATGGGCAATAACGAGGGATTCAATGATATCGTCCGGATGGCTGGTGACAATCGTTCCGGAGGAATATTCACCCTCCCGATGGCCAGCCCTCCCGATTCGCTGGAGCAGGCGGGCTACCTGCCGTGGGCTGTTGTACTGGACAACATGGTCGACATGACCGACATCGATACCGAGTTCCATCGACGACGTACAGAGGAGGGCATCGAGTTCACCCTCTTTGAATTTCGTCTCGACTTCGATGCGAGAGTCTTTTGCGAGTGAGCCGTGATGAATCCCCACGTCCGTTCCGTATGCTCGGAGTCGGGAGCCAAGCGCTTCTGCTGTCTGTCGTGTATTGACGAAAACAAGTGTCGCCTCGTGTTTGGAGACGATTTCATCAATTGCTCGGACATGGCTTGCTATCTCCGGGTCGGTGACGAGTTCGCTGGCGAGCGATTCATCTTCGACCCTGATTTCGGGACAGCGAACATCGATATCGACGTTGCTACCGACGGAAACCTCGACGACATCAAACGGTCGACCGCCAGTAAGGAGATTTCCAATCTGTTCGGGGTCCTCGACGGTTGCAGAGAGGCCGATTCGTTGAAACGAACCAGCAAGTTCTTCGAGTCGTTCCAGCCCAATTGAGAGTTGCGCACCACGTTTTGATACCGCTAACTCGTGAATTTCGTCGATGACGACGTGGTCGACGAACTCAAGCGCCTGCCTGAGTTTTTTCCCAGTCAGCATCGCCTGCAGCGTTTCGGGTGTCGTCACAAGCAAATCAGGTGGGTTATTTGCCTGTTTCTGTCGCTGATAATCCGTTGTATCACCGTGACGAACATCCACATCGATATCCAATGTTTCACCCCACCAGTCGAGACGCTCGCGCATATCGCGGTTGAGCGCACGAAGCGGCGTGATATACAGCGCACCGATGCCGAATCGGCTCTCGCCTGCAAGCGAATCAAAAATTGGAAGTGTCGCGGTTTCGGTCTTTCCGCTCCCCGTTGGAGCAACCACAACGACGTTCTCCCCACGGGTCAAACGACCCAAGGCTTTGCGCTGTGGCTCCGTTGGAGAGTCAAACCCACGAGCGGAGAGTGCGCCTCGGACTTCCTCCCCAAGTGCGGTAAACGCCGCTGGCCCCTGCAACACCTCGCGGTCTGCCATTGCCATGCAATTGGGGATTGAACTGATTAATACTGCCGGACGTAACTTCGTAAACTTACTCGCCACCCCAGGGTGGCGAGATGGTTTAAAGGCTTACGTCCGGTAGTATACGACCGTCGGAGCACCAAAAGACTGAACGCCTCCTATCGGTCGACTACAATGTCGACATACAAAAGAGGCTGCTGGCCCTCAATTCCGGCATGGAGACGACTCGACATTTCGTTGCGACGGTCTACGTTGTGCATGGTGGGGAAACAGCGTTACATCACCATGAAAAACTCGACATGTGGCTGCCGCCCGGGGGACATATCGACCGCGACGAACTGCCCCACGAGGCAGCAAAACGAGAGGTGAAAGAGGAGATTGGCATTGATATCGACCTGCTGGCTCCACAGGGCAACCTCCAATCGGAGACCGTTCGCTCAATTCCCAAGCCACAGCATTTTCTCCTCGAAGATATCAACGTCCACGAGGAAGGTGTCGGCCATCAACATATCGACTTCATTTATTATGGCCACGCTGACACGCAAAATATCGAGCCTGCACCGGGAGAAACGCCGGCAACCGAGTGGGAGTGGTTCACACAAAAAGAGCTACGCGACAATCAGGAGCGATTTGAATCCGATGTCGTCGAAATCGGTCAGCGAGCAATCGAGGCTGTTGAAGACCAACAGTTGTGATACTGCCGGACGTAACTTCGTAAACGTACTCGCCACCCCGCGGTGGCGAGATGATTTAAAGGTTTACGTCCGGTAGTATGACGAGAGGCACTAAATCAGCACTGGTAAATAGGGCGGTCGGAGAGTCGAAAGCATGGAAGGGACCGCACGCGCACCCGCGGCAGGGACAGTGCTCAATGCGCTCGCGACGGGAACCGGGTCTGCGTTTGCAATAGCCGAGTATACGACAGCGACGGTGACGCTTGCTGACCACCAAAAGGTTACCGGCGAAATAACAGGTTCACCAGACGCAGACGCTCGACTCATTGAACGATGTGTCGAACTCGTGACCGCAGAGTACGGGGCTGGAGAGGGCGGCACGGTAAGAACAGAGAGTGAAGTTCCGATGGCATCCGGGCTCAAATCATCCAGCGCCGCGGCGAACGCGACCGTACTGGCGACGCTTTCTGCACTGGGGAAAGAGGATGCGGTCTCTCGGGCAGATGCCGCACGTATCGGCGTGACCGCTGCACGAGACGTTGGCGTAACGATTACGGGAGCGTTCGATGATGCAAGCGCCAGCATGCTCGGTGGCGTGACTGTGACTGAGAACACGACGGACGAACTGCTCCATCGCGAAGAGCGCGACTGGGCAGTGCTCGTCTGGACGCCACCCGAACAGTCGTTCAGTGCCGATGCCGATGTCGAGGCCTGCAAGCAAATCGCACCGATGGCCGATTTTGTCGCTGAGCTAGCTCAGAAGGGAGATTTTGAGCGGGCGATGACCGTGAATGGACTGGCATTCTGTGCTGCACTTGGGTTTGACAGTCAGCCGATGATCGAAGTCATGGCAACCGTCGATGGCGTATCGCTTTCTGGGACAGGTCCGAGCTTTACCGCTGTTGGTGAGAAATCGGCACTCGAATCGGTTCGAACCCGCTGGGACGACCGTCCCGGGATGACGATGCTCACCACCACACAAACCGCGGGAGCCAGCATTCTCGAGTAAAAGAAGACCGAAGCGGTAAAACGCATCCCCACAAGAGAGTACGATAGATGACCACACACAGCGGAGGCGACTGGCGATGAGCAGCGAACCAGCAATCAACCCCGATGAGATGTCACTCGATGAGTTGCGAACCGAAATCCGTGATATCGACCGGGATATCGTTGAACTCATCGCACGCCGAACGTACGTCGCTGATACGATTGCACAGGTGAAAGCGAGCGAAGACCTCCCAACAACCGACGAAAAGCAGGAAGAAAAAGTGATGGAGCGCGCTGGCGAGAACGCCGAGCGGTTCGATGTCGATGCAAATCTCGTAAAAGCGATTTTCCGATTGCTTATTGAATTAAACAAGGTCGAACAGCGGGAAAATCGGTAAGGAATCACGAGCGCCAGTATCGTCGTTAG
This sequence comes from Halobacteriaceae archaeon Tc-Br11_E2g27, assembly GCA_001564135.1. Lineage (GTDB taxonomy): Archaea > Halobacteriota > Halobacteria > Halobacteriales > Haloarculaceae > Halovenus. The sequence goes on from LKNH01000177.1 coordinate 5,063, forward strand.
CTCAGCAGCTCAGAAATCTGGATACTTTTCCGTAATCGTCTGGAGTTCGTCGCTTTCTTCGAGTGTATGTGTCGTCGAAAGGGGGGAGACGCTAACGTGGTTGTTAAGAATGGTGCGTCGGTCTGTTCCTGGCTCGTCTGGAATATTCCCGTTAGCCATCTTTTCCCAGAGTTCATCCTCGATATCGATGGTATTCCCGTTGCGCGTTGCTTTTAGCTCGGATATAGGTGAAGGGTGGGTTAGTTTCATCTGCTCAGTGCTTCGCTCGACCGTCGGGGCGTTCACGTTCAGGTAATCAATGCGGTCGAATAACCCATTTTCAAGGGCCTGTTCGGTCAGATAGGCCGTTGCGTTCACTGCAGATTCGTATGCTTCGGAGGTACGGTTGAAGCTTCTGGGGTCGAACTCATCACCGGGAATGTACATGGAGGAGGCAATCGCCGGAACACCAAAGAACGCAGCTTCAACGGCTGCACTGACTGTGCCAGAACGGCCAAGCGTGACAGCTCCCAGATTTGCCCCACGGTTACAGCCAGAAACGACGATATCGGTGTCCGGACATAATTCGGA
>LKNH01000178.1 GCA_001564135.1 Halobacteriaceae archaeon Tc-Br11_E2g27
GCATGAGGAACTTTCCTCGGCGTTTGACGAGCCAATCGGGCGACTCGGCGGAGGGACACAGACCGTCGAGCGGATTACCGTCTCGACGTACGACTCCGCCTATTTGCGCGCCGACGAGTTTGGCGACCGGTTCGAACTGCTGGTCTGTGACGAAGTGCATCACCTCGGCGGAGAGGGCTATCGTGACATTGCCCGACTGTTGGTCGCCCCTGCTCGGCTCGGACTCACAGCGACGTTCGAACGACCCGACGGCGCACACGAAACGGTGGCAGAGTTGCTGGGACCGCTCGTGTTTGAACTCGACGTTGATGACCTCGCCGGAACACACCTCGCTCCCTACGATATCAAGCGCATCGAGGTCACGCTCACACCCGAAGAACGCAAGGAGTACGACCAGTATCAGGGCACCTTTACTGACTACCTGCAACAATCGAATATTACCTTTCGAAGCGGGAGCGATTACCAGAAACTGGTCAAACGCTCCGGAAATGACCCACAGGCACGGGAAGCACTCCTCGCAAAGCAGCGAGCGCGCGAAGTGATGATGAACGCAGAACGGAAAGTCACGCGGCTTGCTGACTTACTTGATAGCCACCGCGAGGACCGCGTTATCATCTTTACCGCACACACCGACCTGGTCTATCGCCTCTCCGAGCGATTTCTCATTCCAGCAATAACCCATGAAACAGCCGCGAGCGAGCGACGCGAGATTCTTGAGCAGTTCCGCGAAGGAACGTACTCCCGGATTGTGACGGCAAACGTCCTTGACGAAGGAGTCGATGTCCCGGATGCGAACGTGGCTGTCGTCCTCTCGGGCTCCGGGAGCGAACGGGAGTTTACCCAGCGGCTTGGACGAATACTGCGGCCGAAAGCCGATGGCGGCCGCGCCATCCTGTATGAACTGGTGACCGAAGAAACCGCAGAGGAGCGCGTTGCACGGCGACGGCGGTAGCAGGTGGGCTCTCGTTACATCAGAGTGGGAACAACCGATGGTGTTAAATCATCACACTCCTGAGTATCAACTCCAAACTAATTTCTCCGTTTGTTGTCTGTCGCCTATCTCAGGCCATAACAAAAACGTGATGCTTACCGTATCCGTTATACTTATACCAAACTAAGCCTGAGTCACAACTATGGCAGAGACACAGGTCGCACTGGACAGCGCCGGGGTGACGACGCTCAAACACCTCGCACTGGGCGGTGCGCTTGCGGGTGAGACGAAAATCTCCTGTTCAGGGCTTGCAGAGCGCCTTGATGCCTCAACACAGACGGCCTCACGCCGTCTCCAACGGCTTGAGGATGGAGGCTATATTACGCGAGAGATTGTAAGCGATGGACAGTGGATTACGATTACCGACGATGGCGAGGGCCACCTAAAAGCCGAATACGAAGCATATCGCCGAATTTTCGAGGGCGACCGGTCAGTGTCACTGATGGGTACTGTTACGAGCGGGATGGGCGAAGGTCGACACTACATCACGCTGTCGGGATATATGGAGCAGTTCCGCGAGAAACTCGGATACGAACCGTTTGCCGGGACGCTCAATATCGACCTGACGCCGGAAAGCATCCGCGAGCGTGCGCGGTTGGATGCGTTCGAACCGGTGACAATCGCTGGATGGGAGTCTGATGACCGGACCTATGGTCCCGCATACTGCTACCCGGCAACGCTCGAAAGCGAGGAGTGTACGTACGAAAATGCCTGGATAATTGCACCCGAGCGTACACACCATGGCGATGACCACCTCGAAGTTATCGCACCTGAGAAACTCCGTGACGTCTGCTCGCTCACCGATGGGACGGAGGTGACCGTTCATGTCACAGAGTAGTAATGCAACGGGAATGGCAAGCAGCGTCGAGCTAGCACTCGATGCGTTCCGTCGCGGTGAGCCAGTCTGTGTGCACGATGCGGATGACAGGGAAGGCGAAACCGACCTCATCTATCCAGCGGGAGCTGTCACACCGGATGCCGTTGCCCGAATGCGAAACGATGCGGGTGGCCTCATCTGTGTCGCACTGAGTGACGAGGTATCTGAGGCGTTCAACCTCCCGTTTATTCAGGATGAGTTAACCCACCCGGCAGCAGGTGACCACGACCTGAGCTACGATGACCGCTCGTCGTTCTCTCTGACCGTCAACCACCGCGATACCCGAACGGGTATCACCGACGAAGACCGCTCGCTGACCATCCGCGAAATTGCAAGCGCAGCGAGCGTTCCGGAAGAGACACCGTTTGCTGAGCTGTTCCGCGCTCCAGGACATGTCCACCTCCTCCGTGCTGCCGCAGGTGGGCTTGCCGAACGACAGGGTCACACCGAACTGGGAATTGCACTCGCCGACGCCGCCGACCTCCCGCCAGCTGTTGTCGTCTGTGAGATGCTCGATGACCGCACTGGCAAGGCACTTTCCCCGCAAGATGCTGCGACGTATGCCGACACTCACGGGATGCCGTATCTCGAAGGAAAGCAACTGCTGGAACGGTTTTCCTGAGAGCCGTTATTCCACGACGACTGGAATATCCGGCGTTTCGTACTGTATGTCGCCATCGTTCAGCAGTTGTAACACTAGCTCTGTCGTAGCACGGGATTCGGCGGTGAATGTCACCCGGTCGCCATCAATCTCGATAGCAACAACACCACGTGGGCTGTCCGCAGCGACGGGCAGGTCAACCGAGATGTCCGTCTCGCCGACGGCGACTCTGTCTCCGGTGTCGTCGGTCAAGAGCACGTCAATCGTTCTCGAACTGTTCGCCGGAATCGTGACTGGGACACCATGCCAGTGTGTAAAGTCTTCTCCGTGGTAGTGGAGGTCGCCGAGCACCTCCTCGGTTTCAACATCGACGAGACGGATTGGGAAGGCTGATGCGAGGGTGATGCCGTTGAGTTCGATGCGTGGTCCCTCGTCGACATCCACCTCCTCGTCTGCATCGTCGCTACCGTCGGGTGGAGAATCCCCGCCGAAACAGCCAGCCAGCGCGAGCGAGCCAACTGTGGCCCCTATAAGGAAGGTTCGGCGACACGCCCGTGGCTGTCGCTGATGAGCTCGCTCATCCGTTTTGCGGGAGTGGGATGGCTGTCCGGAGTCCATTCGCTACTCGTCAGGCACCTCAACTGTCATTGGGGGCATCTCAATAAAAGCCGTTTCATAGCCCTGATGGCGAGCAACCTGTGGCGGTGACTCGACGATGAGGTCGAACTCATCACCGGGTTCAAGCGTGACTGACGCGCCGTAGTGATGCCCCTGGTCGCTATCCAGCGTCTGAACCAGTTCGGCTTCGACGTCGCCATCGACAGAGAGTGACATATCCGGAAGCGGGAATCGGTTATGTGGCGTCCGTGGAGAGACAAGAAGATAGTTTTCGCCCTCGTCGGCCAGCCGTGTCCCTTCGAGATAACGCACGACGAACGCCGCATCCCCACTGGTGTGTGTCCCTAGGTCCTGTCCGGGATATTCCTCAGCGGGCGGAAGCGATGGCGAGGGAATGTCGTGGCTCCCGTGACCGTCGTCGTTACCGTGCTCATGACCATCCTCGTCACTGTGTTCGTGGCTGTCGTCGTCACCGTGTTCGTGGCTGTCGTCCCCATGCCCACCGTGGTCACCACTCTCATGCTCATCGTGGTCATGGTCTCCATGGTCGGTCGGTTCAAGTGCACCAGGCTCTCCCCACTCGTCTTCGTCGAGGAACTCGGTATTTGCCAGCAGTTCCTGTCGCTGTTGGTCGCTGTATTCGAGTTCGAAGGTCGCGTTGACTGTTTCCTCGAAGCGCCCCTCAAATGCCCCAGTCTTTCGGACGCCGATTGGGTTCATCGTCAGTTCGACGGTGTAGGTACCATCGTCGGGGACAGCGACGTTGTCGCCGAAGTGAAAGCCCATCTCCTGTGCAAGCATCGGCCACGGAGCAACCGGTTCGCCAACCTGCTCCCCGTCCTGTGTAATAACCATCTCGGCTCCGGCATCCACTGGTAGGATTGCACCGGTTTCGCTGTCCCAGAACGCAACCATCAGATGCATACTGTCTTCGACAGTTGGGCGTTCTTCGACGGCTTCAGCCCCGCTCATCAGCCAGAACTGGTGTGGGTAGGTGAAATGCGGTAACAACATATACTCACCTGCCTCGACCATCTCCAGATGAACGAACGGTTCCCGATGGGTCGGCTTATACACTTTATCCGGCGGGTCCTCGACGACCGGTAGTTCGTCAAAGCTCTGTGTCTCTTCTGGTCCCCCATCATCGGCCGCATCGTCGTCGGTCGTCCCCCCATCGTCTGCCTCATCAGCCTCGTCGCTGAGACAGCCGGCGAGCGAAATCGTTGCTGCCGCACTGGCCCCTAACAGAGCACGCCGCGAGAGTGGGGAGTTGGTGTGTTCTATCGTCGGTTCGCCATCGTTGCTGGGGTTATCGTCGTTCATCTGTAGTCGTGTTTGGATGATTGTTCGCTATGCGCTCTCCGTTGGCAGGGCTCGCAGTGACCGCGGCGGCGTCAGATAGTTGCCACGGCTCCTGACGAAGATATACTGCAGGATGCCGTTGTTGAGACGGCGGCCAAGCGAGAGGTCCTCCCCGGCCATTGCCTCTCTAACCCGGACAAAATCGGCTATCGTCCGCTGATGAGAGAGGAAGTGAACTCCCGCAGAACCGCCATCAAGCGTGTTGAAATCGCGGCGCAAAAGCGGGGGCGTTCCGTCCTCATCGCGTGCACGCGCAGCTTTCTGTGCGTGGCCGACGAGCCCCTCCGTTCGGGCATCATCGGCTGTCCGGTCGGTGATGTCGCCAAAGACCCCGGTCGATTGGTCGAGTCGCTCGCCAATCTCGCCGACGAGTTCCTCCTGTGCGTGTTCCGGACTGAACATCTGGGCAACCCGCAGGAAGTGGTCATCCTGTTCGAACCACTGGCGGAGGTTCAGCTCCAGCGATTCGATATGCATCGTTGACCCGCGTTCGTAGGGGCCATCGTCGATAGTGACGCGGGATTCGGGTGCCTGTGCCTCTGCAAACCCGGAGCGAAAGCCCATCAAAAAGGGAGCATCCTCGTGGAGTTCCTCCGGGAGGTCGATTCCTTCCTCGCGTGCCATCTCGACTGGGAGTCCCTCACCGACGAATCCAGTCCGTCTCGGGTCACCCGGAGCGAAGATGTCGGTCAGAGCCGCCTCCATCTCCACTCCGTTTGGTTTCGGTTCGTTCCCCAGAAGTGCCTCTTCGGCTTCGAGCACTACCTGTGGGGAATCGCTCGCGAGGTGGATGAGGACATCCGCATCGTCAAGGTCGATGTTCCCCTCGATTGATGTCAACGGCTCCGGACGGGGAATCGGCGGTGATTCGCCAATCGCCTCAAAATATGCGGGCGAATAGTTGACGGTAAACAATACTCCGTCGGGGCTGAATTCATAAGCCCGTTCGAGCGAGCGAAAGGTTTGTTCAACCTGCTCACGGGACCGTTCGTCTGGCTCACCCTCAAGCTCAAGCGGAAGCAAGATATGGTGTTCCGGCGCCAAAAGGTTGCCATCAGCATCGGACCGCAGTACGTCGTTCCAGGCGTGTTGACTGGCTGGGCGGTTTGCGGGGTCGCCGGTCGGCACCGCCCCGTCACCAGGTGAAAGCTCGACACAA
>LKNH01000179.1 GCA_001564135.1 Halobacteriaceae archaeon Tc-Br11_E2g27
AGAGGGTATCGAGACGCGACTGGAAACGCTTGCCGTCGGCGATTACGTCTGTTCTGACCGGGTGGTCGTCGAGCGAAAGACTGTCGATGACTTTCTGGATACCCTGACTGGCGCGGACCGCTCGATGTTCGAACAGGTTGGCGACGCTGCCCGCCATTACAGCCGTCCCCTGGTGATTGTCGAGGGCGAGGGACTCTACAGCACGCGAAACATCCACCCGAAGGCGATTCACGGCGCGCTCGCATCGCTTGCAGTCGATTTCGGCGTGAGCATCATGCAGACGGCGGATGAAACAGAGACGGCCGACCTGCTTGCGACGCTTGCCGAGCGTGAACAAGAAGACAGCAACAGGGAGGTCAGCGTCCACGGCGAGAAGCAGTCGAAAACGCTCGCTGAACAACAGGAGTACGTCGTGGCGTCGATTGCCGAAGTCGGCCCAGTGACAGCGCGGGCGCTGCTGGCGGAGCTGGGGAGCGTCGAGGCAGTGATGACGGCTGACCGCGATGCGTTGCTTGAGGCGGACGGCGTTGGACCGGTTACAGCCGACCGTATCCGTGAGGTTGTTTCGAGTTCGTACGGCGGGGATGGAAACTAGTTGGGAACCAGACCGTATAGGAGGATTGAGGCCCAACACGTGATATGGCAGTCTCGCGTACACAGGGGGCAATTTTTGGAACAGACTGGACAAGAGCGGAGTTAAACCAACTCGCTGGGCTGGTTGGGGGAACGGAGGACGGAGTCACTGACCGCAACAAGCTTGCGGTCACCTATCCAGTGACCGGCGACGAGGTTGGCGATATCCCGCTCCTTACACAGGCTGATGTCGAACAGGCCGTCGAACGGAGTCGGGCGGCTGTTTCGGAGTGGCAAGACATTTCTCCGGATGAACGAGCCGAGATTTTCGACCGGTTTGCCGCACTCGTTGAGCAACACCGCGATGAACTACTGGATTTGATACAGCTAGAAACTGGAAAGGCCAGACAACACGCAGTCGAGGAGTTCATTGATGTCCCAATGACGGCGAGTTACTACGCAGAGAAAGGGCCGGAATTGCTCGCAGACGAAAAGCGAGCGGGCGCGGTTCCAGTCATTAGTCGCGCTGAAGTTACCTACGACCCTGTGGGGGTTGTCGGAATCATCTCGCCGTGGAACTACCCGTTTAACCTCTCGATGACCGACCTGTTACCAGCGCTGATGGCCGGCAACGGCGTCGTACTCAAACCCGACGAGAAGACGCCCTTTGTTGCCCTGCGACTCGTGGAATTGCTCATCGAGGCCGGCGTTCCCGAGGATGTCTGCATCGTGGTTACAGGTGACGGGCCGGTTGTCGGAAGCGCACTCGTCGATGCGGTTGATTATATCACGTTCACGGGGAGTTCGGAAACAGGCCGTATTGTCGCGGAACAGGCAGGGCGAAATCTCATCGACTGCTCGATGGAACTCGGCGGGAAGAACCCAATGGTTGTCCTTGATGATGCGGATATTGACCTGGCTGCTCGCGGCGCTGTCCACGGCTGTTTCACAAACGCGGGACAGCTTTGTTTGTCGATGGAGCGAATCTATGCTCGTGAGGACATCTTCGAGGAGTTTCTGGAATCCTTCGTTGCCGAGACCGAACAGCTGACACTCGGTGGTGATTTTGATTATACCGCTGATATTGGCTCGCTTATCGACGAGGGACAGCTCGAACGCGTCGCAAATCACGTTGAAGATGCACGCGAGCGAGGAGCGACAGTCCACACTGGTGGCAGGAAACGCCCGGATATCGGCCCGCTGTTTTACGAGCCGACGATTTTGACCGATGTTCCGGATGACTCCTTACCAGCCTGCGAGGAGACGTTCGGCCCTGTCGTCCGGGTTGAACCAGTTTCCTCTACCGGGGATGCCATCGAAGCCGCAAACGACACCGACTACGGACTGAACGCCAGCGTCTGGACGGCTGACCGGTCCCGTGGTCACGAGATTGCTCGCCAGATAGAGTCCGGAACGGTCTGTGTTAATGACGCCTACGCCATCGGGTGGGCTGCCGTCGATGCCCCGATGGGCGGTGTCGGTGACTCGGGTATCGGTCGCCGTCACGGACCGGAAGGGTTGAAACGGTACGTCGAGCCAAAGACCATCGCCAGTTCGGCGCTCGGGCCGATGAACGCCCCACCTGCTGTCCCTGATTCGCTCTTTGCGCGTGGGATGATTCGCTCGACGCAACTCCTTCGGAAACTTAAAAAAAGCGCTCGCAACCTTTCAGTTACCCTCGTAAGAAATAATTGAAAAGTCCCTCAAAGGAATTAAAACTTGCAATTACCTTCGAAGCATGATATTTGTTACCTTCGAAGGAATTATACATCAAGCGTCGAGAGCGTTTCTGCGGCTTCGTGTGCGGCTTCGAGATGTTCTTTCGCACGGCGCGGGTCATCAGCAGCCGCGGCCTCCTTGCTAAAGCGGACGAGTGCCCGGACGAGAGCATCACGGGCTGTCGAGAGGTCAGCATCCGCGGCTGTGTTTCCTGATTGTTGTGGTTGCGCTGGTCGTTGCTGTGGCGGCGTCTCCTGTCGTCGCTGTGGTCTGGTTTCCTGTGGGACTTCGATTGAGGAATCCGCCGCTTCCTGTGGTAAATTCTGTGACTCCTGTGGTCTAGGTTGGTCGGTACTGGCCTGTGCTGTTTGTGGCTGCCCATCGGCTTCCTCTCTTGTTTGGTTTGTTCCAGCCTCGGCTTGTTCATCCTGGCCGCCGAAGACGACCCGTGCATCATTATCTGGCTCTGTCACTTCAACGGCACTCCCGCCGTCATCGCTTTGCTCGCGACTGACTGCCTTCTCGCAGTTTGCACAGAACTCCTGTCCATCGTAGCGAAAGATTGGGTTGCTACAGTCGCTACAGTGGGCGTTTGTCATCGTTGCCCCCTGGAGCAGTAACTCGCTCATTTTCTCCGAGGCCTCCCGTTTCTGTTTGTCGCGTTCGTACTGCTCGCGCAGTCGCTCGCGCTCTTTTTCGGGGTCGAATTCGCTCATATGTGTGTCAAATAGGTGCAGGTGAAAAGGCGTTGCGGGCCGAGTTCAGCCGCAGGTTTCGAACGCCACCCTCACTCGTCGGGGCCACGTTCCGGATAGCGACCATGTTTGACAGCCAGATATTCGCGCAACAACGGCGGGAAATCCCGCCCTTCGAGATACCGCAGGCCGAAATCCTCCGCCCACTTGATGATTCCGCGGTCTTCCGTCACCACACCTGCATCAAGTTCACGGGCAAGAATCAGGAGATCAAAATCCTCTCGGGAATCGAGTACACCTTGTCGGAGCGCGTCGCGGTACTCGTCGCGGAGGTCCGAAATAACCCGGTCAACTGCCGAGAGATAATCGTCGGCTTGCTCCTCCGATGGTTTGTCTTCCCGACGCTTTTCGGCCTTTCTGACTGCTTTTTCTGAGACACGTAGGCCACGATTAACGCGGTCGGACATCTCATCGATGAATTCATAGACCATCCCCGCGGGAATCATTACCTCGTAATGGGCCGGACTCTTGGTGATAACCCACGTATTCAACTTCTTATACACCTCATCAGAGACCTCTCGTTCTTCGAGCATCGTAATCAACTCTCTCTCGATAGACGGCGGCATATAACAGGAGATACCGTACTCAAGCCGCGCCTCGGCGATATCATCAAGTAACGCAAGTGCTGCCGCTTCGACATCCTCATCATCCTCACGTATTTTCTCAGTGATAAACAACGACGTATCCAGGACAAATCGTTGCTTGAGCGCTGACGACTCCATAAGTGGCTCTTGGATGGCCCGGAGTAAAGAGATAGGGGACATTTCGGCGTGGCGAAACGACACCGTATGTTTTTGCTGATAGCACGCAACAACTCCGGGTATGAGCCACGACCTTGCCACGCAATTTGAGGGGGACCTCGGCGCGGTACTCGGTTCTGACGCGGACCACGAGACGATTGCCGAAACCTTCCAGCGCCGGACGTTTCGCGGCCGGGAGTATTTTCACTTCCCCGATGCTCGTCACGGTATCGACCGCGGCGTGGCTCTCGTCGGCGAGACGGTCGTCCCCGGCTTTCCGAGCATCCCTCGGACGCTGGTGGTCGACCCTGGCATTGCGGGCGTCTTTGAAGAGACCATCTACATTGAGGAAAAACTCAACGGTTACAACGTCCGTATCGCCCGAGCGGACGGCGAACTCTTTGCGTTCACCCGGAGCGGCTACATCTGTCCGTTTACGACAAGTATCGTGCGTGCCGACCCGTTCGAGACATTTCTCACAGAGTTTCCTGACCTCACCATCTGCGGTGAACTCATCGGAATGAACAATCCCTACACGCCACACGAGTATGAGGAAGTCAATGGCGTCGGGATTCGAGTGTTTGACCTTCGAAAGAACGGAGATGGAACGCCGCTTTCCCCCGAAACGCGGTATGAGCGCTGTGCCGACTACGACCTTCCGGAAGTGCCACGCTTTGGGACCGTCGAACCAGCAGAGGCGGCCGAACGCGTCACCGAACTCATCGATGACCTCAACGAGCGCGGGCGAGAAGGCGTCATGCTGAAATCGGCCGACGGCGAGACACAACTCAAATACACGACCTCGGCAACCCATCAGGCTGACCTCGCACATGCGTTCTCCCAGCCGTTTGATTACGGTCGGGAGTTTCTCTTTTCGCGGGTCATCAGGGAAGCTTTCCAGGCCGCAGAGCGAGGTGAATCCGCGGCGGAACGGCGCGAGCGCTCACAGGCACTCGGTGAGGCGATTCTCCTGCCCGCAATTGAGGCGGTTGAGTCGGTCGAAGCCGGTGAACGTATCGGCGACAACCACGAGATTCGTGGTGACCCGACCGCAATTGAGTCGCTCATCACGCAGTTTCTCTCACAGGGGCTCCAACTTGACATTCGCGAGGATTACTACGACGAGGGTGAACGCGTTGTCAAGTTCTGCAAGGTCGCTCGTTCGAGTCAAGATAAAATCGAGCATTATCTCGATGGCGGTTTAATTGACCAGTAATACTGGCTGTTTTCAGGCTGGTGCATGCTCTCTGTCGGACCTTTCGCCAACGAGTTCAATATCTAGGTGGATACGTTCGTAGGGAAGATATGGGCGCTTTGATTTACCGTCGGCAATAACGAACAGCAGGCCATAGTCGGCGAGTAACGAGATGTCATCGTGGACGGTCCGGTAGTCACGGCCGAGGTCCTCTGCAAGCGCGGCAATGCTTTCAGCTGCTCCTTCCGTTTCCATGAGTACCTGTAGGAGTTCAATCCGACGGTCCGTGAGTATCTTTCGCAGTTCACTCACTGTGCGGAACGAAACTACAGCGGGTGGTTCCTCACCTTCACTGACTGCTTCGACAGCGTCTAGGGTGTCCTCGTACATCTCGTCGAAGGACTCGACGGTAACGCGAAGCAAGCGAGGGTGAGGGCGGTCGCGGGGGTCACTGTACTTGTCGGGCCAACCATCGCCAGTGCGTTCAGTCATGATTTGTCTCCTTTGTGTAGGTGAAGTCGGCAACTTCCTGCAGGAAGCGGGTGATGTGTGTCGTGATATGTTGAAATTCAATCTCGGTATCATCGCCGAAG
>LKNH01000180.1 GCA_001564135.1 Halobacteriaceae archaeon Tc-Br11_E2g27
CGGGTGGACTCACGCTCTGGGACGTGAGCGAAACACGACAACCTCGCTATCTCGCGGATATCGAGCCACCGGAGTCGTTCATCGCAACGAGGGATGGCTGGTTTACGACCGCACACAACTGCGATATCGTGGGTGACCGGCTCTACGCATCGTGGTACTTTGGCGGGATAACGGTCCACGATATCAGCGACCCATCCGAACCGGAACGCATCGCGTGGTGGCGTAACCCCGAAGAGAACTCCTTCTGGACGGCACAGGCTGCTGACGGTGTCTTTGTGGCTAGCAGTGTCGACCTGCGGGATTTCAGTTCGTCGCTCAACGAAACTCAGGAGGCATTATACGTCTTCCCGGACAGGGCGGGCGAACAGCCTGACCCGCCGGACCTGACGAGCCGTCCTGAGGACTATTTCGACCCAAACCCGACAACTGACCAGCCTCGCGGTGAACGGATGCCACTGGCTCCTGCCGAACCGTTCGTCCTTTCGACAGTTGATGGGAACCACGAGGTTCGTCCGGTCTCGGATATGCCTCCAGCAGCACTATCCGATGATAGCGAACCTGCTGCGGGTGAGAATCAGTCAAACGAATCAGGCGGCTCTATCGATGGGATAGGTCCCGGATTCGGCGTCGGCAGCGCGCTTGGAGCGCTCTCTCTGGGGTATCTGTGGCGACGAAGGCGTACGGAAAACGAGTAAGGTTACCGTTTCGAGCGTTCTTTCAGCGAGTCTTCGGCTCTGGATTGCTCTTCGCGTTGCTCGGTGTCGAGCAGCCGGTCCAGTCGCCGCTCGAACTCCTCGTCAGATAGTTCACCGGCGGCATACCGGTCCTTGAGCGTTTCCAGCGGGTCGGGCTGGGTAGGCTCTTTGTCATCCCGTAGCCGCTGCCAGCGAAGGCCCAACCACCCTCCATAGACGCCGAGAATGAGTGCCGTTATCGCTACCGCTACCGACCCCGACACGATGCCTGCAACTGCTAACAGCACCACGACCAGAATGATATCCGCTCCAAAGACGAGAAAGAACCCGAGGAACTCGCCGGTCACAAGCGGTTCGTCTTCCTGTGACATAGGGCTGTCTAGAGACGCCGTTGTGGTGAGCGTTTCCCCTGGTCTCTTTCCGGAGTAAATTGCACAAACGTCCACCAAAATCTGAATGTCTCTGAATAGTATATTAATATTCTTAGGAAACAGCCTATTTCTGACACGGTACTATCGTGTTATATGCGACCACAGGCCAATGCCGATTCGGGAGAACTGTACGAATGTTTCAACTGCGGAGCAAGAACCGAGCAGCTTCAGGCCGCTGGGTGTCCGGAGTGTGGCGGACAGGTACGAAATATCGCCTCCGAACGCGATTTATAATGTTGGTCAGCTTTCGGCGTCCCGCCCGTGCTTGAAAAGGTAGCCGAGGCCGAGAGCCGTGAGTACGCCACCGATGCCGAACCCGGGACCGAAGCCATCGCTGTTGTCAGATTCGGTCGTATTGTTTGTCCGGTCGTTTTCTCCGATACCGTCCGTCTCGGTACCGCTGCTGGAATCGTTCTGCTGGTCTCCGTTTTCACTCTCTGGCTCATCGTCGTTTGTCCCACCTGCCACCGTCTCATCACCCTCGTCGACCTCCTCGTCATACCATCGGAGGCGAACGTATATCGGAACTTCGGACTCGAACGACCGGCCATCGAGCGTGTAGGTAACATCGACTGAACGCGGCGTGACGGCTGCAACCTCTTCGAGCGTGTACGCGTCTTCGTCGGCTGGCATAACCGAGACAACTGCAGCAGTATCCTCACCCGACACGCGTGACGAGATTGCCGAGCCGACGTGTTCCAGTTCGGTAAGCTCCGATTCGACGTGGTCTGCCGCGGCACGACTTCCGGCACTTCGCGTCCGCATTCGCCCCCAGTTTTCCCAGTCAGTAGTTGTGTACACTGGTTCTCGCTCCGGCGGTTCGTCATCATCTCCGTTCGGTTCGCTGCTTGCCTGCCAGGCCTTTACGTACTGGACTTCACCGTCCCCGAGATACTCGACGTGCTCGTCATCTTCTTCGGTCGATTTTTCGAGGGATACGTCGCTTTCACCGCGTACCGTCTCGGATTCGCTCTCCGTTGGTTCCTCCCCACGGAGTTCGGCATCTCGGCTGTCCGCAACTGACACACCGCTGAGTACCGTGGTCGCGAGAGTGCCCGTGGCTGCCAGGAAGGCCCGTCGTCTCATATCTGAGCCTACCCGGAGAGCAATAAAGTGCCTTCTCGAAACTCAAATCGTTCTTTTACTCTTTGGCCGCTTCAGCAAGACGGTCGTAGACCGGCCACGAGGAGTCACCTTCCGGAGGGGTCTGTCTCTTTCCGTTGAGGAGGACTCCCTCTCCTTCGGATACGCGACCGGCAACCCCAACTGGCGTCCCACGGGAGTCAAGTGCATCGACGATAGCATCTACTGAATCGGATGCAACGGTCAGCACCAGCGTGCCGCCAGTCCCGGCCCGCAAGGGGTCCATTTCCAGTGCAGTGCAAGTTTTCTCGACACCCGGTAGCAGCGGAATTGAGTTGGTCTCGACTTCGAGTTTCACACCCGAGGCGTCGGCTACCTCGAACAGCGCACCGAGCAAGCCGCCTTCGGTCGCGTCGTGCATTGCTGTCACATCGCCGGCAGCTGCCGCGGTCAGTGCATCACGGACGATTCCGGTATCGTCCAGCCGTTCCTGTGCCGTCTGTAACGTCGATTCATCGAGCGGTATCTGTTCGGGAAAGAGCGTGGTGAGCAGACCCGTCGTTTCGACTGCAGGCCCCTTTGTCACGAGCAGGGTATCGCCGGGTCGGGCATCCTGTGGGGTAACAACCTGCTTGCTGTCTCCGACTGCAAAGGCGGTTGCCCCACCAACCCACGGAAACTGACAGCCGGCATACCGGGCCGTGTGGCCAGTCAGGACTGCCACACCGAGGTCGGCACACTCCTCGTGAATCCCTTGCCAGACCTGCTCGAACTGTTCGTCGGTGAGATCTGGCGGCAACGAAAACGAGATAGCGAGATGCGTGGGGGCGAGTCCAGAGACAGCCACATCTGCCAGCACAAACTGGACGGCAAACTGTCCAGCGCGCTCCCACCCTAACTCCGGTAAAATAGAGACGGGGTCCGTCGCCACGACGAGCGCCTGTTCATTTAGGTCGACGACGCCGAAATCGACCCCATGTGTCGGGCCGACAGCGACATCCGGTCGCGACGCTCCGAGCCGCGAGGCGATATAGTCGGTAAAGAACTCGTGGTCAACTTTCCCAGTGTCAGGCATGCAGGAGCGTTCAGCGTATTATTTATACCATGGTAAACCAGTCGGCATACTCGTCTGGACGGCTCTCCACAATCTCGAAGAACTTCGTTTGAATGTCGTCAGTGACTGGTCCTTTCGTTCCTTCGCCGATGGTCGTATCGTCGACAGAGCGGATTGGCGTCACTTCGGCGGCAGTGCCGGTGAAAAACAGTTCATCGGCGGTATAGAGTTCGCCTCGGGAGATGGTGGCCTGGTCGTGGACCGTATAGCCGAGGTCGCGTGCGACTTCAATCACTGAGCGGCGGGTGATACCGTCGAGAATCGATTCGGCCAGTCCTGTCGTGAATATCTCGCCGTCCCGGACCAGAAAGAGGTTCTCACCGGGCCCTTCCGCGACGTTGCCCTCGCCGTTGAGGACAATCGCTTCGACGTAGCCGTTGCCGGTCGCTTCGAGGGAGGCGAGGACGCTGTTGACGTACGCGCCGGTTGTTTTTGCGTTCGTGGGTATCTGGTCTGAACCGTACTTTCGCCACGAGGAAACTGCCACATCGACGCCATCTTCGAGGGCTTCCTCACCGAGATACGCACCCCATGGCCACGCGGCAATTGCGACGTTGACTGGACAGTCCGAAGGGTTCAGCCCCAGCATTTCGTAGCCGTAGAACGCAATCGGTCGGATATAACATGAACCGAGGTCCTGTCGGCGGATGAGTTCGAGCGTTGCGTCGGTGATTTCGTCGGGGTCGAACGGAATATCCATCTCGTATGGTTTCCCGGATTCATAAAACCGGTCGAGGTGTTCCTCCCAGCGGAAAATAGCGGGGCCGTCAGCGGTGTCGTAACACCGAACGCCCTCGAAGACACCGGTTCCGTAGTGGAGTCCGTGAGTGAGCACGTGCGTCTGTGCCTCGTCCCAGTCGACGAACTCGCCATCCATCCAGATACTGTCGACATCCATCTCGTCAAATCCCATATCCCGACACATTAGCCGCATCACTATAAAATCCGCGAGGTGAGTGAGTGACAGTGAATACCACGACTTTGGGAAAACAGTGCTCGGCCTACCGGTCTAATTTGCCGGTTCTAGACTCGATACTTTGGGGCACCACTCATAATCGTATAAAAGCAGCCACGATATCATAGATTTTGACTGGCAACCGGGGTCGTGGTCTCATCGATACCGGCAACATCTATCTGCATACCGAAGCCACGGTAAGGTTCGCCATTGTGGCGAGGTTAATGGGTATTGCTGGTATAGAGTGCGCTAATGACCGAAAAGCAGACATGCAGAAAGCAGCCGAGTGATGAGACAGAGACTACCGAACAGGTAGCCAAGACAGCGGAAAAAGGGGACGAGCGTGCTGACGATGAGCACCTCTCGGATGTCACGGACGGAATTGGCTGTGTCGAAGTCTGGGAACACCTCTCCGAACAACGTGCTGAGGACGACTGACGGGGACCGATGGTTGGAACTGTCTTTCTCGTTGGTGCTGGGCCTGGCGACCCGGAGTTACTGACGGTCAAAGCGCGACGACTACTTGATGAGGCGGATGTCGTTCTCTACGACGCGTTGACCGACGATAGACTCCACGAGACACTGCTGGCGTCAACGACGACAATCGATGTTGGAAAAAAACCAAACGGCGACCGAACCACGCAGGCTGAAATCAACGATATGTTGGTTTCTCATGCCAGTGACGGCGCACGTGTCGTCCGACTCAAAGGGGGAGACCCGTTCGTCTTCGGGCGTGGTGGCGAGGAAGCCGAATATCTTGCGTCCCAGAACATCCCATTTGAGATTGTGCCCGGCATCACCAGTGCTATTGCGGGACCAGGTGTGGCCGGCATTCCAGTGACACACCGTGACCACTCCTCGTCAGTGACGGTCCTGACTGGTCACGAGGACCCGACGAAAGACGAAAGCGCGCTCCGCTGGTGTGCACTTGCCGAGATGGTTCAGGCCGGAGGGACGCTCGTCATCTTGATGGGGGTTGGAAAGCTCCCAGACAACGTTTCGGTCCTGAAACAGTACGGACTCTCTCCCGAGACTCCCGTTGCGATGGTTGAGCGGGCGACGTGGGCTGACGAACAGGTCGTTACTGGGACGCTCGATACCATCGTCGAGAAACGTGACGAACAGGGTATCGAACCGCCGGCGGTGACCGTTATCGGAGACGTTGTCACCGTCCGGGAAGAGCTTCGGACAGTTGTCGAACAGCAACTATCCGTTTCGACTCCTACGGAATCAGTATCGGCTGCTCCAGCACATCAGCCCGGAACAGCCTCGTCGGCGCTGGGTGCC
>LKNH01000181.1 GCA_001564135.1 Halobacteriaceae archaeon Tc-Br11_E2g27
CGCCGTTACACCAAAACAGGCGAACAGTTTCGCCGGTTTCGGCGTGAAGTGGTCCATACTCACCATCTTCAACGAATCGTCCGACTTCGCCGTTGAACAGAACGTAAGTAGGGTCCTCGCTTGCTGCAGAGTCACCATCCCAGCGGTGATGTCCCTCTTCGCCTGTGTCTCCATCGGTGTAGAGCTCGTGTTGGCCGAAGTAGAACTCTCGGTCGACCTCAGGGAGGCCATCCTCTGGCTCGACAAGGATGGTTCCGAACATGCCTGTGGAGATATGGTGGTCGTGTGCTCCGGGGGCACAGTGATAGATGTGTGCGCCTGGATATTTGGTCTGGAACTCGATTTCGACTGGTCCCTCACCGGGGGCAATAGTCGTATCGACTGCACCGCCACCAGGACCGTAGGTTGCATGGAAGTCGACGTTGTGAACGTCTACGTTGAGGTCTTCCGGAACGTCGAAGGTGAGATGAATTGTATCACCTTCGCGAACACGAATCATCGGACCGGGAACGGTCCCGTGGTCCACTGATGAACCGGGGACGTCTCCGGCGAACATCATCATGTCGTGGGTCACACCCGGCTCAATCTCGACAGTGTGCTCTTCGGTCCACAGCTCTATTTCGTGACGGCGTGGTTCGTCCCAGTCAACCGGGTCTGGGACATCTGTTGGGTCGAGTGCAACGGTGTCAATGTCTGGTTCTTCTGCATCCGCTAAGCTGTCTTCGTTATTTTCATTGCCACCGTCGTCGCCATCGTCATCACCGTTTTCATCGCCACCAAGGCAACCGGCTAGCGCTGCTGTCCCACCTGCACCGAGGGCCGCGAGTACCGTTCTCCGGTTCGAGTTTCCGAATGTCGTTTTCTGGGTCATCTTAGCTCACATATGCCTCTTTATTGCCTGTACCCATATACCACCACAGAGAGTCCAAAAATACGAGAGTCTACTCCGAACATGTTTCGGGTATTAGTTATAAATGCCTGGTTTTTACAGGTGGTGAGTTATACAGTGGTTGGATTTTACATTTCCCGTTGGACAACGGTCGTTTATACCCGTACAATGTCGAGGAGGTGAACATGTTCGGCTACACTGTTTGGTAGTGTGAGAATAGATGAGTAGATAATGAGCGACTGTGAACTCTGTGAGTTAGCGACTCCTGACCCCCCAGTTACCATTGATGGGGTTGCTGGAGAGTTCTGTTGTCAGGGATGTGCAGAGGTTTCACGGGCACTCGGAGACGTCGAGAGGGATGAAACAGAGGTTCTAGAGCAAGCATCCACCAATCAGGAACCGGTACCCGATGATGCAGCCGAGACATTTCTCGCAATTCAGGGGATGCATTGTAGCACCTGTGAGGCATTTTTTACGCTTAAAACTGACCGGTTGGATGGCATCTACCAGATTGAGGCGAATTATGCGATGGAATCAGCGCGGGTGAGCTATGACCCTGAGCGTGTTGACGAGGAGGATATCCCAGACCTCCTGACCGGCCAGGGATACACTGCCCATTTTCGTGAGTATGACGGGTCCGGGGAAGCACAGGCCGCTATTCGTAGTCGCCGCCAAAAAACGCTCGAACGACTGTTTATCGGCGGTTTTTTCTCCGCATTGACGATGCCGTGGTATATTTTTGCGCTGTATCCTAGCTACGTCGGTATTGAAACAGGACTGCTCGATGTCGATACGACCACCTCCGCAGGCGTATACGTCCCACTCGTCATTATTGGGCTTTTTACCACAATTGTACTGTTTTACACGGGATTTCCAATTCTCAGGGGGGCCTGGGTAAGTCTCACCACCGGCCATCCGAACATGGATTTACTGGTTTCCGTTGCGGCCCTCTCCGCGTACGCTTACAGTACTGTAGCTATCGCCGTCGGGAGCACGACAATTTATTACGACGTGACTGTCGCAGTCGTCATGGTTGTGACGATAGGCCGGTTTTATGAGGGTGGCATTCGGTCGCGAGTCACTGACGAACTCACCGCGGTGACGGCGGCTCGAGTGAGCGAGGCGACGAGGTTGACTCAAACTGGCCGTGAAACAGTATCAGTTGATAAGCTTACGCCAGGTGATGAAATCGCCATCCCACCGGGAGAACCCGTGCCCGTTGATGGAACCGTTGTTGACGGTGTTGCTGCTGTGGATGAGTCCGTCTTAACAGGCGAATCGCTTCCGGTGACAAAAAAGCCAGGGGATGGCGTCGTCGGTGGTGCAACGGTGACCGACAGCGCGTTAGTCGTTGAGGTTGGTCCAGACGCCAGCAGCACGACGGATAGAATCGCTACCGCGCTCTGGGAAATACAGAGTGCCACATCCTCCGTCCAACGGCTTGTTGATACCCTTGCAACGATATTCGTCCCCCTGGTCCTAACGCTAGGAATCACTGTCGCTGCCTGGCAGTTGGTCGTCGGTAATGCTCTAGCCGGGGCCTTGCTTATTGGATTGACAGTTATTATCGTTTCCTGCCCCTGTGCGCTTGGGCTTGCATCCCCGCTTGCAATCTCTGCCGGACTCAGGGATGCACTCTCTCGCGGCGTTGTCATCGTCAACGAGTCGCTGTTTGAGGTAGCACACGATGCTGAAACGCTCGTATTCGACAAGACCGGAACGCTCACTGCAGGGGAAATGACCGTTACGTCTGTAGCCGGTAACGGGCAAAGCCTCCAGTTGGCAGCGGCGGTGGAACGGTTTTCCAGCCATCCTGTCGCCGATGCAGTTCTCGATGCAGCGACAAGGACCGATGTGGTCTCGGGTGAGAGTGCCCCAATGACAGATGGAGGCGTCAAAGCCGACGCACTCTCCAGTGAGGGTGACAGCGTCAGTGAGAGCACAGGAGCCACGAACACGGAGGACAAATCAAAAGAGCCACCTGAAAAGTCAGGAGTTGGCGGCCTGCCCGATGCAACAAACGTGACACGCCATCCCGGAGAGGGGATTTCCGGGTGTGTCGACGGAGAGCGTATCGTTGTCGGCACGCCCTCGTTTGTTGCTGCTGAGGTTGGCGAGCTGCCGGACCACCTCAAAACCGACCGGGCGGAAATCGAAACACGCGGTGAGCGCGCAATTGTGGTCGGTTGGGACGGGCAGTCCCGCGGAGTTATCGGTGTTGGCGACAGCGAGCGCGATGGGTGGGACAAAGCGCTTGAAGCATTTGCCGACCACGAGGTTGTTGTCTTGACTGGGGATGACGGTCCTGGTGCTGACCAGTTCCGGACACACGATGCCGTCGATACGGTGTTTGCCGGCGTTCCCCCAGATGGAAAAGTCGAAACGATTCGACGGCTGTCCGAGGCCGGGCCCACCGTTATGGTCGGCGATGGAACAAACGATGCCCCCGCCTTGGCCGCGGCAGATCTCGGCATTGCGATGGGTGATGGGACTGCCCAAGCCGTTGATGCAGCGGATGTCGTCATCTCGGACAACGACCTCCGAGCCATTGAGGATGTCTTTGACCTCGCTGAGGGGACACGTCGCCGGATTCATGAAAATATCGGTTGGGCCTTCCTCTACAATGCGATTGCAATCCCGCTTGCTGCGGCAGGGATGATTAACCCCCTGTTTGCCGCAGTCGCGATGGCTACAAGTAGCATCGTCGTCGTCATGAACTCCCGTCGCCCGGTCGTTCCAGAACAGAACGATAGTAGCCACTGAAAGTCAATGCGCACCCGATCACACGCAGGCTGTTCGATCGCTGTGTAAATCGTTTCAGTTGTTACTATCATCTGACCGTTTTTCGGGTGGCATGGCCAACAACCCATACAGAAACAGCATCAACACCGGTGCCAGCACAACTACCGAGAGTACCGGGGAGACCGGGTAGTACGAAAATACTACGCTGAGCGAAAGGCCGAGTACCATTCCCGAACCGAGTGCCACCGACCGTCGGTCCACCATACACAGGTCTCGCCTCAATGACGTAAAAGCGTGAGGGAAATGTCGTCAACGAATCGTGAAGCGACCAGTTAACACGCCGATACAGACGACCGCCGGTGGGATATGCAGGATTGCTAGGGCCGTAACCGCACCGACAGTCGCATCATCGTCAAACACGAGCAATGCAACATCCGGAATAAACGATAGCAACAGTACGACCACAACCAAGCGAACAAAGGTTCGCTCGGGCTTATTCGACCGGCGAGTTACCACCCCATAAACGACCGTTGCCCCGACGACTCCGATTGTTGTCCAGAGTGTCACGGGCGGATATGCGAGATGGTCGTACGTTGCGACTAATTCCAATTATAAGATAATCGTGAGGAAAAGGTAGTTGAGAAACAACGAAAGAGCAACCGCCAAGCCGCCGCGCACGGCGAGTGTGCGTGTGGTCAGCCTATTGTTAGACATCGTAGTTTCATATTTGGCGGATGGAAATATGTATCCTGGTATTGGGGGCAAAAAACGGGTCTTTGTCTCCTGGGAGGGTTACCGAATTGGCTCGATAAACCGTTGCAACCGGTCACCATCAGCATCCCGGAACGTAACAGTGACTTCCATCCCTGTCCGGGTATCGGCAGCATCCGCCCTGTCAAACTCTACCTCAAAGGGGTCTTCATGCGATTCGGCCAAGAGTTCCCCCTCAGCTTCAACGGTCACGTGGTCGATGCCCTCTGCCCCCTCTACATGACAGGTAACAAGGTCCTCCTGTGTTTCGGTATCACAGACCAGATTGCCACTCACGCTGGTCCCTTCACCGCCGACGAGGTCCGAGGAGAACTCAAGCATCATCAACGACGGCGTAAAGGCCCCAAAGAGGATGACGAGGGTAAAAAACACCGTCAAATTGAGTTTCCCCGAGTTCCTGGAGAATTTGCGGGCGATAGGATGGTTTGCCGTCCGTCTCAACCGAATTGTGACCGGAACGACGACAAGATGTGTGAGTGGGCCCCACAGGATAAGAAGAAAGCCATAGGCCATCACGTACGTAAGGAATCCCCATTCCGGCCGGACCGAGAGGACGACTGCGGCACCCATCCAGGCGAAGCCACCCAGGAAGACGAGGGCCCCGCTTTTGAGCCACCGCCATGTCGGTGTATTTGCATAGTAGACGCTCAAGAGGTCACGCCAGGCTTGCTGTACGTATCGGTTCAGTGTCGTTGTCGCGTTCAATGTCATTGTCGTAGTGTCGGTGAAGAGTGGGGGAATACCTGCTGGGGAACATGTTTGAGGTCGATGCCACAGTATCGCCAAATCGGAACGCGGTCAGAGCCGACGGTGGTCAGGCTCCAATCTGCCAGAGCTGTGTGAGGAGGAACCAGTTGAGGATATACAACAGGACGAACGTCGCCATGAAAATGAGACACAGCGTAAACGTCCCACGCATATCCGTAGCGTGAATCTCCTCAGTCGTGATGCCACCATCAGTGGCAGCGATGCCACCATCAGGGAGAAGGCCACCGTCGTCGCCATCCTCCAGTCGTTTGCCGAAGAGGAGCGACGCGACAGTAACGACAATGAACAGTGCACCAGCAACAATTGCAAGCACCGCACCGAGTCCCAGCGGAATGAACAACAGTTCCGCTGCGGCAATGCTGAAATCCGTTCCGGGGATGTTCTCGACGAC
>LKNH01000182.1 GCA_001564135.1 Halobacteriaceae archaeon Tc-Br11_E2g27
AAGCCACTCCTGGTCGCTCTCTGAGAGGCTAATATCGAGCGCTTCGACGGCCTCTTCCAGATGCTCGATGCTGGTCGTTCCGATAATCGGGGCGTCGACCCACTCTTTGTGAAGTACCCACGCGAGGGCAATCTGTGCCATCGACGCATCCTTCTGGTCGGCAAGTTCTTCGACACGCTCGTTGACTTCCCGTCCGTTTCCGTCGAAATACGGGTGGTCGCGTGCTCGCTGGTCAGATTTCCCGCGAGCGGTCTCCTCGAACTCCTCGTGTGGGCGCGTCAGGTAGCCACGCGCAAGCGGACTCCAAGGGATGACTGCGATATCCTGCTTTTGACAGTACGGGAGCATCTCACGTTCTTCCTCCCGGTAAAGCAGGTTGTAATGATTCTGCATGGTCACATACTGGTCGAGAGCCAACTGGTCACTCGTGTTGAGGGCCTCGGCGAACTGATGGGTCCACATCGAACTTGCGCCGAAATGGCGAATCTGCCCGCGACGGACGGCATCATCGAGGGCCTTGAGCGTTGTCTCGATGGGGGTGTCGTAATCCCAGCGGTGGGTCTGATAGAGGTCGACCGTGTCCATACCAAGGCGGTCGAGGCTTGCCTCTAGTTCCTGTTCGATAGCCTTACGCGAGAGCCCACCGGAGTGTGGGTTATCCTCGTCCATCTGGAAGTAACATTTCGTCGCGACGACGGATTCTTCACGGCGACCTTCTAGCGCCTTTCCAAGAATGCGCTCTGACTCCCCGCGCGAATACATATTCGCGGTGTCGAAAAAGTTGATGCCGAGGTCGATTGCTCGCTCAATAAAGGGGAGACTCTCGTCTTCTTCAAGTACCCAATCGCGCCAGTCGGAACTGCCGAAACTCATACAGCCGAGACAAAGACGGCTGACTTCCATACCAGTACTACCGAGTGTGGTATACTCCATATGGCTTGCTCACCGGCCTGCGTAGAAAAACTTCTGTGTGACATCTATCAGAACACGCCTCGCCCTGACCTCGGTGTCCTTTTGAATCGTGACGACAACAAACGGATATGACTGTCCTTTCGTTCGATGAACAGGGAATTGACGTGATTTATGAGGGAACTGAGTTCCGCCTCGATAAGGAACTCGTCGAGGAAGCTATCCAGAAGGAGTATCCGGATATCACCGACCACGAAGTCCTCCAGATTGTCGAAGAGAACCCAGCACTCACTGGTGAACCACAGCGTATCGGGGATATTCTCGACTGAGAGCGCCAAACTGGCCGGATACCATCACTCTCCACAGAGTTTCTGTTCCCATCCGGCGACCCTGTGAACGTACTCTCTTCCCGTTGCGTGCTGAGCTGTTTCAACTGTCGGGCCATCTTCACGCACTGTCCGCGGCAACTCCTCTTCGATGGCCGCATACAATCGGTCGAGCTGTTCGTCTTCGAACTGTTTTCCATCCGACCGGTTCTTCGACAGCCACTCGCTCACTGCTTTTGCCCCGGCAATCCGGGACCGAAATGTCGAACAGAGCGCTGTCCTCTGGACCGAGCTATCTGTCCGGTAGTAACGTCCGTCGTCCGTCGCGAGGAGTCCGAGCGCACGGAGGAAAACCAACCACTGCTCAGCGTCGGTCCGCGACGAAAGGCCGCATTCCTCGACCAGCAGCACACAGCAGTCCTCGACTGTATCTGGGTCGCGAGGGACTGTCTCTCGAATCACCCGGAGTCGTCCGAGGTCGGAGACGGGTGGAACCTGCCTGAAGTACATTACGCGAGGTCGAAACTGTCCGCTAGCACCTGTTCGTTCGTTTCGCCGACGACGTGGGTGTCGCCGCCACGGACATCGATTGTCACCTGTGCTGGTGCGAAAACGTCTCGTGGTATCTCTTCGAATGACCACTCCGATGAGTCGAATATCTCGGCAAACGGTGCATCGAACTCCTCGCTTGCGGTCGAGGCCACTGCATCGAACTGGTCGAACGGCTCGTCGACGACAAGATGGACTTCTCCGCCGTACGCCAGTGCATCGTTCGTTCGGGCGATTGCTCCTCGTTCGGTATCGGCAACGGGTGCAACTGGTGCCCGTCCCGTTGCTGACAGGATATCAAGCGGGTCGTATCCAAGCTCTGTAAGGCGGTAGGCGGCAAGTTCTGCCGCGCGCGAGGCGGCAACCACGCTTCCGGTCAGACTCGCCGTCGCATAGGTTGGCAAAAAGACACCGCTCGCGGGCACGCCTGCTCGGTCAGCGACCTGTTCGATTACGACATCATCCGGTAACGTATCGGATTCGAGAACGAGAACTGCAAACTCGAAGTCATCCTGATAGGCAATTCGCTGGAAGATATCTTCCTCGGCAACCAGCGCGCGGGCCGGGCCGCTTCCCAAACCGTCGAACCCCTCCGTTGTGACTTCCCAGCCGGCTTTCCCGGCACAGAGCAGTGACAGGGCGGGTTGGTCAGTCGACAGTTCCACGTAGGCCCGGGGCGAGGAAGCGACCGTATCGAGCGTCGTCTGGACCGTTGCCAGTCCAGCGGTCTGTATCTCCGATAACAACAGGCCGGCTTCGATTGCACCGGGGAGGTTTACGCCGAAATCGAGTACCGAAACCTCTCCCTCGTGCGCGTGCACCTCAATTGCGAGTTCGTCAGCGAAATCGATGGCTTCATCGACAAGTTCGATGGCCATGCGGTTGAGACTCTCCATACACCCCATTGGATAGCCTCCGGATAAAAGGGAGTGGCTCAGCAATATGGTAGTCATTCACAGAAAACGTGGCAGAAAAAGAGGAGCCTTAAGTACCTCCATCGGGTATCGGCAGGTACTATGGCAAATGGCAAGTACGCCGCGCGCAAGCTGAAAAAGGACCGCCAGAAACACCGGTGGTCCGACTCGGATTATGCGCGGCGCGAGCGAGGACTTCGCGAGAAGTCCGACCCGCTTGAGGGTGCTCCACAGGCCCGCGGTATCGTTCTCGAAAAGATTGGAATCGAAGCAAAACAGCCAAACTCGGCAATCCGGAAATGTGTCCGAGTGCAGCTCATCAAAAACGGCAAACAGGTGAGCGCGTTCTGCCCAGGTGACGGTGCAATTTCGTTCATCGACGAACACGACGAAGTGACCATCGCCGGTATCGGTGGGGCAAAAGGTCGTGCGATGGGTGACATTTCGGGCGTCAACTACAAAGTTGACAAAGTAAACGGCGTTGCACTCCTCGAACTCGTCCGCGGTAACGCAGAGAAGCCGGTGCGATAACCATGTCGGAGGAACAACCAGACCCTGACGCTGCTGGCGAAGAGGATAGTCACGCGTTGCTGTTCGAAAAATGGTCCGTCGACGACATTGAGTTTCGGGATGTCTCGACAGAGCGGTACATTACGGTGACGCCAATCGGCCACACGATGGGTCGTCACGCGAGCAAGCAGTTCAAAAAGAGCCAGATTAGCATCGTCGAGCGGCTCATCAACCGGCTGATGCAGACCGACGAGAACACCGGCAAAAAACAGCTTGCGACGCGGATTGTCCGTGACGCGTTCGAGATTATTCACCAGCGAACCGAGGAAAACCCCGTGCAGGTACTCGTCCGTGCTGTTGAAAACTCGGCACCACGTGAGGAGACAGTCCGACTGAAATACGGTGGTATCTCCGTTCCGAAAGCAGTCGATGTCTCGCCACAGCGGCGTGTCGATCAGTCGCTCAAATTCCTTGCAGAGGGCGTCTACGGCGGTTCGTTCAAAACTGAGACCGACGCTGCAGAGGCACTCGCCTCGCAGCTTATCGGTGCTGCAAATAACGACGTGACGACCTACGCCGTCGACCAGAAAGAAGAAAAAGAGCGCGTCGCGGCTGCTGCCCGATAATTTCGACCGTCTTTTTCATTTTCCACAACCACTAGCCTTACCTATTATCCATTCTGTAAACCGATAGGTTAACTGGGGTTGACGACAGTCGTTTCGATATGTCACAGGAACACGTTGAATCGGTTGAGTTGGTTTCGGCCGAGTCAGTGGCCTATCTGACTGCGTCGGTGCTCATTGCGTCGCTCACTGCCGTCCTTGCACAGCTTTCGATTCCGTTCGCGGGCGGGGTTCCGTTCTCGTTTCAACCGTTTGGAGTCTTCTTCGCCGGAATCTTGCTTGGCCCGTTCTGGGGTGGGTTTTCCATGCTCGTCTATTTTGTCGTCGGGATTGCCGGGGTGCCGGTGTTCTCCAATTTCAACGTTGGCCTCGGCTATGTTTTCGGCCCGACAGGTGGGTTCCTTATTGGCTTCATCGTCGGGGCATTCGTTTTGGGGCTGCTAGTCCATCGGTCGGTCGAACCACGACCAATTCACCATCTCTCGACAATCTCAATGGCCGCTGGACTGACCGCTGCAATCGTGGTTATCTACGCGTTCGGCGTTCCGTGGCTTTGGCTGCTCGGTGGAGATGAACTCTCGCTCGTTGCTGCCGCTGCCTCGATGGCGCCGCTATTCGTCATGGATTTCATCAAAGCTGGAATCGTCTTTGGACTTGTTGCCAGCGGTAACGAACTTCTGGACAGATTCTGATGATTACTGTTGACAATCTGGTCTATGAGTACGACGAGTCAGCAGCAGACCCAGCGCTAGCTGGTATTTCGCTAACCATCGACGACGGTGAGTGGGTTATTATCGCTGGTGCGAACGGGAGCGGCAAGACAACGCTCGTCCGCCATTTTAACGCGTTGCTCACACCTGACGAGGGGGATGTGCGGATAGATGATACGTCCGCAAGCGATAATCCGGTCCACGCGAGGACACAGGTTGGGATGGTATTTCAGTCGCCGGAAGACCAGTTTGTCGCGGCAACTGTTGGGGCGGATGTTGCATTTGGCCCGGAAAACCTCGGTCTCTCTCATGAGGAAATCGACCGACGTGTTGAGACTGCACTTGCAGCCGTCAACTTAGCTGACCGCACAGATGACCGCATTGAATCGCTTTCCGGTGGTGAGCAATCACGCGTCGCCATCGCTGGCGCGCTTGCCATGGAACCAGCACACCTGGTGCTTGATGAACCCTTTACTGGACTTGACTGGTCGGCACGTCAATCGGTTCTCGACCACCTGCAAACGCTTCACGAAGACGGAACCAGCATCGTTCTTGTTACCCACGACATCCGCGATGTTTTTTCCCACGCCGAGCGGATTATTGGACTCGATAACGGAACTGTTGCCATCGAGGGAGAACCATCTGATGTGAGCAATTCGCTTGAAAGAATTAATGTCCGTGTTCCGGAAACCGCTCGGAATGATTAAGCTCACGTAGACGACTCCCATGCTGAGATATACTCCTGGTCAAACATTGGCACACCGGCTTGATCCGCGTTCAAAACTGGCGTTTCAGTTTGGATTTGCCATCGCTGCAGTGACCGTTATCCGCCCCGAGTGGACGCTGTTCATGTTCGGCTTGGGTGTCATTTCTCTCTGGGCGGCTGGGCTATCTGTCCGTGTTGCGCTCCGGGAATACTGGATTGTGCTGGCAACGCTTGCTATCGTTCCGGTAATTGCCGGAATCACGCTTTCTTTTCCGTTTTTTGACCT
>LKNH01000183.1 GCA_001564135.1 Halobacteriaceae archaeon Tc-Br11_E2g27
ATTCTACTCAACCCAACCTTCTTTTCCAAGGTTTTGGTGGAAGTTAGCTTTTGATTCAAAGGCCAAAACCGCTTGAGTATGGGCGCCGTAGAAAAAACAACGAGCACACTCTATGAAAACAACCATTCCAATCACGGGCATGTCCTGTGCGACCTGTTCGGCGACCGTCGAGGACGCGGTGGGCGAACTCGATGGCGTCGAGCAGGTTGATGTCAACTTTGCAACTGACGAAGCAACGCTCAAGTTTGACCCGGGAACGGTCTCGCTTGCGGAAATTTATACAGTTATCGAAGAGTCCGGGTATTCTCCGGAACGACAGACCGAGACAATCGAGGTTGCTGGGATGTCCTGTGCGACGTGTGCAGAGAGTACGACACAAGCCATCGAATCGGAAGCAGGTGTCCTTGAAGCAAACGTCAACTTCGCAACGGATGAGGCGACTGTTGCATTCAATCCGGAGGCCACCTCGCTGCCTGCTATCTACGACGCTATTGAGGAGGCAGGATTCGAACCCCAGCGTGATGCCGAATTGAGTGAACTTGGCGAAGAGCGAGAAACTGCTGTTCAGCGCGACCTGCGGCATAAACGCCGATGGGTTATTCTGGGCGGTCTCATGACTGCTCCGTTCGCGCTCGTGATGCTCTGGATGCTGCCGATGTTCGACCGCCCGGAAACAATCCTCGGTATCGACCCCGACTGGTACGAATTTGTGCTTGCGACCGGACTGATGGCAACGCTCGGGAGACACTTTATCCGCGGGGCCTACAAGGCACTCAGAAAAAACCGGCAAGCCAATATGGATACGTTGGTCGCTGTTGGTACTAGCGCCGGGTATATTTACAGCACCGCAGTCCTCGTGGATGTCGTTGAAGGTGGGCTGTATTACGAAGCAGTTGCAGTCATCCTCTGGTTTATCTTTGTAGGTGTCTGGCTGGAAACTCGCTCGAAAGCCAAAGCGAGCGCAGCACTTCGAAAACTCCTCGAACTACAGGCTGATGAGGCCACAGTAATTCGGGATGGCGAAGAAGTTGTCGTCCCCGTTGAGGAGTTACAGGTTGATGACCTGTTGAAAGTGCGGCCCGGCGAACGGATTCCGACTGACGGCGAAGTCGTCGACGGACAGAGTGCCGTTGATGAAGCGATGGTTACTGGCGAATCTGTCCCTGTCGAGAAAGGCGTCGGCGATGAAGTGATTGGTGGGACGATTAACGAAAACGGTGTTCTCACCGTACGCGCCACAAACGTCGGTGAAGAAACCGCAATTCAACAAATTGTCCAGCGGGTGAAAGAAGCACAGTCGCGTCAGCCTGATATTCAACGCTTGGTCGATTCGTTCTCAGCCTACTTTGTCCCCGCTGTGATTGTCAATGCAATTGTGTGGGCGACATTGTGGTATTTCTTCTCGCCACAACTGCTTGAGATTTCGACGGCCATTGGGTCAGTGTTGCCCGTTGACCCTGTTGGTGGCGGCCCAATTGGGACAGCTGCTGGCGGCGTCCCTGTCTTTGAATTCTCGATTATCGTGCTTGCCAGCGCGCTCCTCGTTGCCTGTCCCTGTGCGCTTGGGCTTGCAACACCTGCCGCAACGATGGTCGGTTCGACAATCTCGGCAACGAACGGTGTTCTCTATAAAGGCGCAGATATTCTCGAAAAGACCCGTGGCATCGATACCGTCGTCTTCGACAAAACAGGGACACTCACACACGGGAATATGGTGGTGACAGATGTAATCCCGGTTACTGACGAGAAGACACGGCCCGATGGCGGTGTTGTTACAGAGTCAGCAGATACTGGTGGCGACGAATCGTTCGTTCTTTCTGTTGCCGCGAGCGCTGAGCATGGTTCGGAACACCCTCTCGCCCGCGCAATTGTTGACGAAGCGGACAAACGGGGTATCTCTCTCGATGACCCGACTGATTTCGAGAACGTCCCTGGTCACGGCATCAACGCAACAATACCTGATGGTGATGTGTTGGTTGGTAACCGGACGCTGATGGAAGAGTATGGTGTTGAGATGAGTTCGGTCGAACAGCAGATGGAACAGCTAGAGCGGGACGGGAAAACCGCGATGCTGGTTGCACTAAACGGCGACCTCATCGGCATTATTGCGACAGCTGATGAAATCCGAGAAAGCGCACGCGAGACAATTGCCTCGCTTCACGAGCGTGGACTGCGTGTGATGATGCTTACCGGTGATAACGAGCGCACTGGTCGCGCTGTCGCAGCGGAGGTCGGTATTAACCCTGAAAACGTTCGTGCAGGCGTTCTTCCTGATGATAAAGCCGATACAATTGACGCAATTCAATCCAACGGTGAACGGGCAATGATGGTCGGCGACGGCGTCAATGACGCACCTGCCCTGACGACTGCACATATCGGGGTTGCAATTGGTTCCGGAACCGATGTTGCTATTGAAAGCGGGGATATCACGCTCGTGCGCGATGACCCAGCTGACGTATTAAAGGCAATGCGCGTCGCTGATGCGACAATCTCGAAGGTTCGACAGAATCTCTTCTGGGCATTTATCTATAATGTGACACTCATTCCGATTGCCTCAATCGGACTGCTTAACCCGATGCTTGCTGGCGTAGCGATGGCTGCTTCCAGTGTCTCCGTGATGTCAAATAGCCTTGCGTTTATTTCCTATGATCCACACAAAGAGTATGTCTTCCTGCCGTTCAAGCCATTTGTTTGGGTTGGACAGCAACTCCGCTACTGACGTAATATGTAGGAGAATGGACACGCCAACGTTGCCCGGCGTTCGGATGCGGGTAATCCCGCTTGCCTCCTCCACCCCGCGACCCTCCGAGCGACGGGTGTCCAGGGGTCCGCTGCTCGCTTCCGCGCCTGACGAACTGCCCCCGGTTAACCGAACGAGGCCATCCCTGCAGATGGATTCGCTCGGACCTCCGTCCCCGCAGGACGAGGCTTCTCTGTTAGCTTGCAGGGCCCGCGTCCGTCTGACCGGACGCAGCCGGTGTTCGGTCCCCACTTAAGGCCTTTTGTGGGTGAAGAGCGGGGCCTAACCGCCCGACCTAGTCCATTACAATCTATCCGGGTACCGCATAAGGGCCTTTCGGAGACAACTCGTCGATTACCGCCCATCCATGGATTGGACCCACGTCAAAAAAGCTTCAAGTACCCTGTCCGTAAGAGAGTGTATGGACATCGCCGGGACAAAAAAGAAACTCCAGCGGATGAGTAAAGTCGCCGAACAGAGCTACAAGAAGATGAACGAGTTGCTTGAACGCGTACAGGGCATGCAAAATGACCTCGAAACGACGAGCGAACAGGTCGACCATATCGAGCATGAACTTACAGAACAGCGTGTTCTGCTGAACGCGCTCGCTGAACAGCAGGATATCGACGTTGAAGAGCTCCTCGAGGAGGCTGACCTTCCTCCTCATCCTGCTGAAGAGGACGAAGAGACTGACGAAAACCTCCGAAAAAAGGCCACCAGCCGCCCATCAGCAAACGAGAAATAGCGGATTACTCTGGCTGAATCTCGGGTTCTTCAACAGGTACCCCCAAATCCCGTATCGATTCAGTAACTGCTATCGGGGGCGCGTTCGCCGTCAGTTCAAGCGGGGACTCTGCTTTTTGTATCGCCTGGATTTCCCACGTTTCATCGATGACGATAGCAGCGCGTCCCGGTATTTGGGTATGTCCTTCCCACTCATCACGGAGAACGTCGTAGGAGTCAGCAATGCTCCCGTGAAAATCGGACACGAGTGGAAACGAAAAGTTGTACTGGTCTGCATATGCCGCGTGGCTATAGAGACTGTCCCCTGTGAGACAGATAACTGAGAGTTCTTCATGTTCTGTCCAACCTGCCTGTTGGATGGCAAGGAGTTCTGCTGTCGATGCCGGGACGAAATCAGCAGGTTCGAACACGAGAACAACAGCCTGGTGTGATTCCACGTGGTCAAATAGCTCCAGCATGGCTGCCTCTCGCGCTGACACTGCCGGGGCAAGAAAATCTGGTGCTTTGTTTCCAACAGTAACCATCGGTTATGCTGGCTCTGGGAGACGGACTGTTACGTTTTCGTGCTCATCAATTTCAACAATTCCGTCAAAGAGCTGTTTGAGCGTGTTGATGTCCTCTGCGTTGTGTGCCGTTGATTCCAAAACGTGGATACCAATTGCATTCGCATCATTAATTCTACTGGTGAGTACGTGCATAAATCGAAAAACAGTCTGGACATCGGAGTACATCAACAATGTTGAAAGGGAATCAACGGCGATACGGTTCTGCTTGACGCCATGGTCGGTGTAGAACATCTCGAGGAATTCTGAGAACTTTATTCCTATCCCGGTCATATCAACCGGCGACGAAGCATATTTGACCTGGTCTGAGTCCTGTGTTGAACGACCTTGGTGTTGGGTGACACAATCGACAATACCAAGATGTGTGCGATCTGGGTTGTCGAGAAGTGAATTGAAATCAGCTAAGACACGCTCTGAACTATCCCGGGTCGTGATAATCACTGAACCGTCCCCCTTGTTCGCCCCCGTTGCGAGTGCGTTCAGTGCCAGCTTTCGGCCACCACTAAGTGGTGGACCGGAGACGAGGATGTTCGTACCAGCGTCAACCGTGGCATGCTGGAAGTCAGGACCTAGTTCGTACATTGGAGTGTAACTTTTTGGATGGTAACCGCTCGCATTCCGTTCTTACCTACTTTCCACAGGGACGCTATATAGGGTTTTTCGTCCAGGGTATAGGTTTCAATTGAAGGTTGCACAGTCTGTCTATCGGAGATGGAAACCGGGGAGTTTTTATTCCAACGTCGGTTCGTGTTTGAATACGGGCGCTTAGCTCAGTTTGGACAGAGTACTTGGCTTCGGACCAAGATGTCGCGGGTTCAAATCCTGCAGCGCCCATTCTGTTTTATTTTAGTTAGAAACAAACAGACGACGTAGGGGTGTTTATAAATGGTGTCAGAAACCCGAGGAGTGAGTTTAACCCGTTATATATGACTTTACCGCCGTCTGTCGATTTTGGGGATATAAATACATAAGTAAAGCGAAAATAAACCACTCGATAAACATCTGAGAAACTGTCGTATAATCATTTACTTGATACATCTTCTCCGGATGTCGGCCATCCGACAGAAGTGGTTACAACTCCGTCATCCACACACCTATCACGTTCGTCGATTTCATCCCTGAAAGAAGTAGACGGGATATCCGTTTTGAAATGTTAACAAACCCGATTTATCGGCAAAGTAATTCGGGTTCTTCAAACCCATTTTTCGGCTTCTCTGGTGGCTGAAAGTCCCGTCAGCCTAATTAGCAGTCTCCCGTGTGAAAGTTTAAAAGACAACCTTGCCACAAAGCGATGCGAAACAATGCGAGACGACGAACCCATCCCGCTCGATATTGACGAAGCGATAGAAAAACACATCGATATGTGCGAGGCTGAGGATTACTCGGACGCGACTATTTACGCACATCGTTCTCGTCTGGGAATGTTTATCAGATGGCTCCAGAAAAACGGAGTCGAGGAG
>LKNH01000184.1 GCA_001564135.1 Halobacteriaceae archaeon Tc-Br11_E2g27
ATATTCTCCATCAGCTCTCCGTCTCCGGAGATGAACTCTTCTAGGGTATCGCCTTCTGGAGCGGGTTCCTTGGCTATCTCCTCAAGTGATTCGGAGTCATCAGATTCGCCATCACCTGATTCGGT
Source organism: Halobacteriaceae archaeon Tc-Br11_E2g27 (assembly GCA_001564135.1). Lineage (GTDB taxonomy): Archaea > Halobacteriota > Halobacteria > Halobacteriales > Haloarculaceae > Halovenus. The sequence goes on from LKNH01000184.1 coordinate 126, forward strand.
CGCAGCTTGTTCTGCCTGTTTTGCTGTTTCGGTTTCGGCCTCTGGGTCGGCTCCTCTAGCCGTTTCCTTTACTTGTCTCGTTGTCTTCTTCGGTCTCCGAAGTCCCTTCCTCATTGTTGTCCGACTCTTTCTCACTGGACGCCGGTGGCTCCTCGTTCACTTCGGAGTTTCCTTCCCCTGGTTCACTGGCGGGGTCGGTCTCTACAGTCTCCGTCTCAGCATCAGCTGGCGTTTCATCAGGATTTGGTTCGTCCTCGGAGGGCTCATCCTCGCGTTCCGTTACAGCGGAAGTCCCATCGACGTCCTGCTCACTCATATCTGTTGGAAGTCCATTCGGCAATAAAAATGAACCGACACACCGTTCAGCAGATACCTGTTTGCTGCCGTAAGCGGGGATACCAATCGTATTTTACTGTGGCTTAACTGGCTTCCCGACTTCATCGTGGGAGCTCATATACGCCTCGACGAGCTTTCCTTTCGCTGCGCGCAGATGCTGGTGGAAGGTCTGACGGGTGATTCCCATCGACTCAGCGACCTGTCCGCCGTCGGTCGGACGTGGCCACTCGAAGTAACCGTTAATATAGGCGGCTTCGAGCGCACCTCGCTGTCGTTCGGTCAGTCGTCGGTCGACATCGGAAGCAAACTCGTTCTGTGTTTGTTCTCTGCGGTCATACTCCCGCCGAGAGCGAAGTTCCACATCGTCGTACAGTTGCCCGAGCAGTTCGACCAGTGATCGAACATCCTGATTCGGAGGGGCCTCCAGTACAAGCTGTGCACTCTCTGGGGTGACGTCGACATCGACGACTGAAACTCCGTAGTCTGCGAGGGTGGTGAACGGTTCGCCGGTGTTGACAGTCATGGCGAACGTACAGGAGTTGTCCGTCTGTGAGACGATTCGAGTTGATTTAACATCCGGGATGTCGTCGATAGTTGAACATTCGACCTCTCCCTGAGCGGTCACAAAGAGTTCGAACTCCTCACCGTCTCGTCCACCGGTCATCCCAACGTATCGGAGCGGGACATCCAGTGCTTTGGAGACGCCCACGAGCGAAAACGTTGGGTCTCTGATTTCGATACAGAGTTCGACCACGCGGTCAGTTGTGAGAATCCAGGCCGTTTCGATTGCGTTGAGCCGACTCGCTATCATCTTCCCAACCGCTTCAAAGAGGGTCTGCTCGCGGTAATCCAGTGCGTCGCTTCCCTCGCCGTAGACACCCAGTAGACCGTATCGCTTTCCGCCGTATGTGAGTGGCACAACTGATAACCTGCGAGCACCGATTGCTGCCGGACACAGGGTTCCAGTCGTACAGTCGCCCACTTGGTCGGTTGCGATTCCTTCGGTCTCCAGGGCTTTGGTCACTGCGGCGGGAACCTGTTTCATCGACACCTCGTGGTCCGGTGGTCCATTGAACCCAGCCTTCGCTTCAATTTCGAGGTTCTCTTCGGTCGAATCCAGCGTGGCGAACCAGCTCGCAGCGTATCCTTCTTCGGCAGTAATTTCATCACACACCCGCTGTGCAACGATGCGTTTGTTTTCCTCTTCGACTAGCGCCTGTGCAATCTCGTTGAGCAGGCCGCTTACCCGTTCTAGAATTCGATTGAGCGCCGCCTTTTCCTCAGTCAACTTCTCCGCTCGCTCTTCGGCCAGCGCCTCTGCACGTTTTCGGTTGGTCACGTCATGCTGGAAACCGACGTAATTGACAATTTCTCCATCGTCATTACGGACTGGGGCAACGGTAAGTTCGTTCCACCATGGCGTTCCATCTGCCCGATAGTTCCGGATTTCGACAGTGATTGGGACTTCGTTCTGGATTGCTGTCGACAGCGTCTCGACGGTCTCCGGGTCTGTCTCTGGGCCCTGGAGGATACGTGGATTTCGCCCGAGGATTTCGTCCTCGTCGTAGCCGGTAACCTCCTGCCACATTTTGTTTACGTACACAATCGGATTATCGGACAGCGATGGGTCACTCAGACTCACTCCGAGTGGTGCATGGTCAACAGCCCGAACGATATCGTCCGCTTCCGGTTCATGACCGGTAATATCCGCTTTCTTCCCGAGCGACAGCGTCGATAACTCAGCCAGCTCCTCGCGTAGTTCGACTCGTGAGTCTGCTCCGTTCCGTCGCACGAACCGGTTTGCTCCCGCATCGAAGGCGTCACTTGCGAGTGAGTTATCCTCGGTATAGAGAATGGCCGGAATATCGCTACCGAGTGCTCGAACGGCATCAACGAGCGCTATCCCATCATCACCGTGTAGCTCGTATTCGCTCACCAGACAATCAAATTCCTTATTCCCTATCTCTCCGAGCGCCGCCGTCGCCGACGAGACGACATCTACAGCACAGCCATCGCGCTCCAGCGCCGCTACGAGTTCATCCAGCCCCTTTTCGTCGGGATGGACAAGCAGCGTCTGAGTAGTATTCACGGTACTATCTTGGTTGGAAGCATGCTAAGCGTTTCGACAGTTTATTTCGCGTTTTTTATACCTTGCTCTGAACCATACGTATCAGGCATCACAGTTAGACAATTCTACGCAAATGTTGATGTAGAATTGGCCGATGTATGTTTCCCACCACTCGGACAGCACCGCGACCAGATTACAACCACTTCACAACACTCTCTTTAAAAAATGCCAACTGGATTAAAACGTGACCTCGGACTGCTTTCGACGACGGCAATCGCTGTTGGGGCGATGGTCGGGAGCGGGATTTTCATCCTCCCAGCAATCGCGTATGCAAGTGCAGGTCCTGCTGCAGTTGTCGCGTTCCTCATCGCTGGATTACTCGTTCTCCCGGCCGCTCTGAGCGCCGCTGAGATGGCGACCGCGATGCCAGAGGATGGCGGTGCATACATTTACGTCGAGCGAGGGATGGGACCAGCGCTGGGAACAGTCGCTGGAATCGGGACATGGCTGATGCTCTCGCTCAAAAGTGCGCTCGCGCTTGTCGGCGGTGTTCCGTATCTCGCTGAAATCGCGCCGATTCTGGCCGATTGGGTCGTCGTGATGGCTGTAGCACTGGCGCTGTTTTTCACCCTTGTCAACATCGTCAGCTCTGAAGGCTCCGGCAAAATGCAGTTTATTATCGTCGGAATTATGCTCGGCGTGATGGCGTTTTTCATCTTCGGTGGCTTTTCGAGCGGCGAGTTTCAGGTTGACCAGACGCAGGGAAGCTTTGATTTGACTGCTGAGGGCGTGCTTGCGGCCATTGGTGTCGTCTTCGTCTCCTATGCTGGTGTGACGAAGGTGACTGCTGTTGCTGAGGAGGTCAAAAACCCCGGTCGGAATCTCCCGATTGCGATGGTTGGGTCGTTGCTGTTTGTGACTGCACTCTACGTAGCTGTTGTCTGGGTTGCAATTGGTGTTGCTGACCTTGAACCCGGTGCCGGGTTTGTCCCTGAAGGAAATGAGGAAACGGCCCCGATTGCTGCGGCAGCCGATATCGCATTCGGCCAGGTTGGTGTGATTGCGGTCGTTATTGCTGCTATTTTTGCTCTGGCGTCGACGGCAAACGCCGGTCTGCTCGCAGCTTCACGGTTCCCGTTCGCAATGGCTCGTGATGGACTCGTGCCCGACCGGCTCGAATCGGTGAGCCAGCGGTACAATACGCCGGCAAATGCCATTGCGCTGACCGGCGCTGTTCTTGTGGTTATGGTAACCATCTTCCCAATTCAGCAGATTGCACAGTTCGGTAGTGCGTTCCAGATTCTCGTCTTCATTTTGCTTAATGTCGCCCTGATTGGGTTCAGAGAGGGTGCTGTTGAAGAGTATCAGCCGGAGTTCGTGGCGCCACTGTATCCCTGGTTGCAGTTGATTGGGATTGGTGGAGGCATCCTCGTTCTGACACAGATGGGACTCGTTCCATTCGGCGGTGCGCTAGTGATTGTCTTCGGTTCGCTCGCCTGGTATTATCTCTATGCACGACCGAGAATCGACCGGGAGGGTGCGGCTACCACAGGAGTCAGAGAAAGCGTCGGTGCATCCGCTGCCGAGCGAACTCGGTCGTTGTTTGAACAGGAGCGTGAGTACGATGTCCTCGTTGCGATTACTGAACACACTTCGCCGGAGGCACGCCGGGATATGCTCAGAATAGCGACGGACCTCGGTCGACTCAGAACGACAGCCGTCTCACTGGTCGAGTTTGTCGATGTGCCTCACCACCTGTTCCCGAACCAGTCCTCTCGCGTCAGTTCGGGCGACACGCCGGAGTGGATTGCGGATGACCCGGACGAACGACCGGACTGGTATCCGAAATCTAACCAGCCGAAACGGACATCTGGCGGGACAGAACTACTTAAGGAGGACACTGACGATACCGTCGCCACCGATGCACATATCGAATATCGCCGTATTTCGAGCGAAGACCACAAGGAAGCTATCGTCGATTTCGCCACGTATGAGGAGATTGACTTGCTGTTGCTCGAACGGGAGACGGGCGAGAACATCAACCGCTTGCTTGGCCGCTCGGAGACCGAGTGGTTGTTACAGAACGCCCCCTGTGATGTTGCACTTGTCGAAGACCGCGGCTTCGAAGCGATTGAAGAAATCGCCGTCACCAACCGCGGTGAAGGGCCATACGACCCACTTAAACTGCTCATCGCCGATGCAATCGCGGAGGAAACTGGCGCTGAAATTAATTTGATTCAGGCAATTCCAGCGGATGCCCCACCACAGCGACGGGAATCAGCGGAAGCCTATCATCAAGAACTCATATCGACACTGACTGTCCCTGCTCGCTCGACAGTGCTTGAGACGAATACACCAATCGAGGGTATCATCCGATTCGTTGGGCAGGCTGACCTGCTGCTGACTGGCGTGAGTCGCGGTGGCCTCTTTGACCGGGTCCGCGGCGGTACCGACAACAAACTCGTCGATAGCGTCGAGTGTACTGCAGTGATGGTCCAGACACAGGAAGCCCGCCGCAAGGGGCTGCTTGAACGGCTTCTGATGGAGTATATCTTTTAGGACCGCAGCGTTGCTTCCTTGCTTTCCCCAGTCTCTTTCCACTCGACCAGTTCATCGTCAACGAGGTCGTTGATGACCCCTTCCAGCCATTCCTGTCCATACTCTCCATCCGGAACGTAATCGACGCGGATTCGCGGTCCCAATTCGTCGAGTGAGAGCGACCCGTGTTGCTGGAGCGCTCCAATCACTCGCCCTCGGAACTGCCGCCGACTCCCTGCAAAAGATGGTTGTGTCGGGACATCAGGCGCAGTAAAATCTCCGGAATGATACGCCTGACACCACTCTCGCCATGGACAGCCTGCCTCATCACACTGTGGTGTCTGTTCACAGGCAACTCCTCCAAGCTCCATGATAGCGTTGTTCCAGACGCGAGATTCTCCCGCTGGCATGAGTTCCGTTGCAGCAGACTCGAAGGCAT
>LKNH01000185.1 GCA_001564135.1 Halobacteriaceae archaeon Tc-Br11_E2g27
GGCATTATTACGTCAATGACGCCGGGCGACAACTGGCAGTGTTCACCTGGGCCTACGAAACCTTCGACGAGGACGACCTCGATGAACCCATCGAGCGCGACCGTATCGAGTACGACCTCGTCCGCTATTACCGCAAAGGGAACGCCGTGCTTGAAGAGGGTGACGAGGAGACCGTCGCCGCGGCCGAAGAGGAGATTCAGGCCATCATGCAGGGGCTCGAAGAGGGCAATGAAGAAACCTACGAGCGCGTGAGTACGGTCGTCGACCAGGTTCTCGGCGGGATGCGTGAGTGTCTCGGTCGCCTTCCTGCAACCTTCGACGAGTTCGTCAAAGAGACACGATTTATCCAGGATGGCTCGACCGAGGAGATAGCCAAGCGTCTCAAAGAGACCGAGCATGCGGTCTACGAAGAGGACGCCTGGCAGCTAGAGCTCGACGACTGGGGAATCGACAAGAACTTTGTCTTCCTGCGCTCGGATGGAACCTCGCTATACACGACCCGGGACCTCGCCCACCACGAATGGAAATTCGACAACTACGACCGCGCAGTGACGGTCCTCGGCGAGGACCACGGCCTGCAGGCAAAGCAGTTGCGGGCAACCCTTGACCTGCTCGGCAACGATACGGACCGCCTCCAACAGGTACTCTATGGCTGGGTGAACCTCCCTGGTGGCGAGTCGATGTCGACCCGCAAGGGGACTGGTATTATGCTCGATGACCTCCTTGATGAGGCAATCGACCGCGCCCGCCAGGAAGTCGAAACACGACTGGACGACCGCATCCGCGATGACGACCTGACCGAGGCGGATATCGAGCGCATCGCCAGACAGGTCGGTATCGGTGCGGTTCGGTACGATATCGTCGCAAAGCAGCCAACGAAATCAATTACGTTTGACTGGGACCAGGCGCTCGATTTCGAGGCACAGAGCGCCCCCTACGTCCAGTACGTTCACGCGCGTGCCTGTGGCATTCTCGCTGAAGCTGACGAACAGCCGACAGATGAGCCAATTGATGCAACAGTGCTTGATACTGCGGCTGAACGTGACCTCATCCGCGAGATTGCTCGGTTCCCAGTCGTTATCGAAGAAGCGGCTGAAGAGTGTCAGCCACACACCGTTGCGACCTACACCCGCGATATCGCCGATGCGTTCAACACCTTCTACCGGGAGTGTCCCGTCCTCAATGCGCCTGCGGAGGTGCGTCGGGCGAGACTTGCACTTGTCGTTGCCGCGCGAAACGCCGTCGCAAATGCACTCGACATTCTCGGTGTCGCCGCGCCAGAGTCGATGTAAATCGCCTCGTGCCACCTGTGAACGGGTCGAAAACCGACAGTCGCGTGGCTCAGCGGAAAAAAGTGTGACAAAGGGGAATGGAGCGTGTGACGCGCTCCAGGTGAGGGGTGCTCCCTCTATTTTCTCTATTGCCCCGATGTGGTATATAATTCAGCCATGCGGAGTGAAAGTGAAACCGCAAGACGAGAGCGCCAGAGGGGCGACGTGTGAAGAGTTTACACACTATAGAGGCACAAACTGACGACGAAAGCCAGCCCATGGTGAGAGTTTAACATGGTTGAGTTGCAATAGCACACGTATGAAACTGCGGGATGCTATCGAGGCCGATGCCGGTCGACTCGCGTCGCTTACCGACGCTCCACGGGATGTCATGCGTAATCTTGTCCACGACAGAACAGTTCGAGTACTGGAAGAAGACGGCGAAATAGTGGGGTTTGTTAGCTACGATGCGCGCGAACAAACGGTCTACATTACGCAACTAGAGGGAACGAACGCAGCATACGAGAAACTGCTCGAAGAACCGCTCCGGTTCGCCAGGACCGAGGGAATGGCAGTCGAACTGCTCGTTTCGACGAACAAAGAAGCAATCCGCGAGGCAGCAGCATCATCGGGATTCGAGCAAGCAGGTGCCGGACCGGAGTTCAACGGGCAGCCAACCGTTCGGTATCGGCTCGAAGACCCGGTCGAACAGCCAGGATAAGGGAAAGCTGAATTGGTACTGCGCTCGTTATCACACTGACTTTGTATCCCGTCGACTATACGGCTGGTATGGAGTTTGCCGCGTTCGCTGCCCGCTGTGAAGAGATAGAAGCTGCCAGTGCGGATACCGAGATTACGTCGCTGGTTGCGGACCTGCTGGGGGCGGCCAAAGAGGAACTGCAAACCGTCGTTCGATTCTTGCTTGGCCGGGTCTATCCGGCCTACGATTCGACAACGCTCGATATCGGTCCGAAACTCTGTTATAACGCGCTTGCACGGGCCGCCGGACAAAACGTCTCCGTCGAGGATATCGAGGCACACCTCGCTGAGGAGGGTGATATCGGTACAGTTGCCGAACAGCTTGACCTCGGCGGGCAACAGGGTCTCGCAGCTTTTGGCTCGGGAACCGAGACAGAACTGACGGTGACACATATCGAGACGACGCTTCAAGATTTGGCTGAGACAACAGGAGACGGGAGTCAAGAGACCAAAGTGGATATCCTGTTTGGCCTGTTTAACCGGGCAAGCGACCGCGAGGCGCGATATCTCTCTCGGCTTGTCCTGTCTGAGATGCGCATCGGCGTCGGCGAGGGGGCTATCCGGGATGCGACCGCCAGAGCGTTTGACGTGCCCGTCGATGCCGTCGAGCGCGCACTACAGGTGTCGAATGATTACGGGCTTGTGGCAGAGACGGCACGAACAGACGGAGTTTCTGGGCTTGAGGATATTCAACTCGAAGTCGGTCGACCAGTGCAGGCAATGTTGGCACAGACGGGAACCGTAACTGACGCACTCGACTCATGGGGTACCGTCGGCGTCGAGTGGAAATACGATGGGGCACGCGTACAGGTCCATACCGATGGTACCGGAGTATCGCTATATTCACGGAATATGGAGGATGTGACCGACGCCCTACCGGAAGTTGTCGAGTTTGTCAGCAATCGTGTGAACGAGCCAGCAATCATCGACGGCGAGGTCGTCGCCATCGACGCAGATGGGACTCCACGGCCGTTTCAGGCGGTATTACGACGGTTTCGACGAAAACACGATATCGAGATGGTCCGCGAGAATGTCGAAGTCCAGTTACATGCATTTGACTGTCTGTACGCTGCCGGTGAATCCCTCCTTGACGTACCTCTCCGGGACCGACACGCCCGACTAGCGACAGTCGTTGGGAGAGACACACCATCAGCAGCAGAAAATCCAGCCGAAACGCCGGAAGGAGTCTCTCGACTGTGGCTGTCGGCGGATGCCAAAGAGATAGAGCAATTAGAACAGGAGGCAGTATCCGCAGGTCACGAGGGGCTGATGCTCAAAGACCCAGAATCGGCGTATACACCCGGAAACCGCGGCCAGCGGTGGCTCAAACGGAAGCCAGACGTAGAGACTCTCGACTGTGTCGTCACCGGTGCGGAGTGGGGAGAGGGACGGCGAGCGAACGTCCTCGGAACGTTCGAGCTTTCAGTCCGTGATGGTGAAAACTACTGTTCAATCGGGAAGGTCGCAACCGGCATTACCGACGAGGAGTTGGCAGAGTTATCTGACCTGCTTGAGCCACACATCCAACAAGAATCCGGAACGGCCGTCGATATCGCTCCCGCGGTGGTCTTCGAAGTCGGCTACGAAGAGATACAGGAGTCACCAACCTACGGGTCGGGTTATGCGCTTCGGTTCCCGCGGTTTCTCGGGGTCCGAAGCGATAAATCGCCAGCGGATGCGGATACACGCGCCCGCGTCGAGTCACTGGTATCAGATGAACACTAGGCGACAAACAGCCTGGAACACCATGGAACAGACAGTCTGGGACCGAGTCTATATTACCGTAGAGTACCATGATATAGTGTGACACGCGAAGCAGTCACCGAGGGGTTCGAAGAGTTCATCAGCGAGGCGATTGCGGAGACAATGGAGGAGTTCAGCGTCAGCAGAGCGCTGAAACGCGGGATAAACGGACCGGGAAGTCGCGTCGTCGACCAGTTACTCACACAGGCGCCCACCATCCAGCGGGAAGTTGTCCAGCCGGAGTTACAGTCATATCGGGAACAAACGTTCGACCAGTTCGACGTAATTCTCGATTATGCTGATACTGCCGGACGTAACTTCGTAAACTTACTCGCCACCCCGGGGTGGCGAGATTGTTTAAACGCTTACGTCCGGTAGTATGAATCCGACGAGCCTATCGAAGCCTACCGACAGGAGATTCTCGATGCTGGAGCGTTCGTAAGTGAGATACGAACTGGCCTGCCAGCGACCAGACAGCAGGAGGTTCGAAACGTCCTCATCGACCGGCATCGAAACCTTGGAGATGCGGTTGTTCCGCTCATTGAATCCCCGAAATCAGCTTTCTGGGATGCAACACGCGATGTGTTGACAGTAGCGGAATCAAAGGAACTCGTCGAGACGCATTTTGCCTTTTCACAGCCGATACGTGAAAATCGCGATGCGTTTCGGCTGTCGACGACGCTCAACCTGTCTGACCTACTCGGCGGATTCCGCCTGCTCCCTGGTAACCCAACGGTAGCGGTGGAGTATACGGACGAAGCGCTCCGGGCACTCCAGCATGCCGAACAGCAGGTGACCGCCAAAGCCAACACAGAGATTACGAGACAGTTTTAGTCGGGTCGTGATGATTCGGCCGAACCATCAAATACCAGCCAGCCCTATTGTTAAGTAGTGACCGTAGCGCCAGTCTCTCAGGCAGAACAGTACCTCCTCGCAGTGCGTCGTGGCGAGTCGCCTGCAAAATACCGTTCGTCACTGGCATCGCTTGCCCCGGACGAACTCGCCACGGCCCTGTCGAGCGACGAACAGCGACTCGCGTTCTGGGTAAACTGTTACAACGCCATCACCCAGCGCGTCATCGCAGAGAACAAAACGGGATACAAGAGCCGCCGAGATTTCTTCAAGACGCCACACGAGACGGTTGCCGGATACGAGGTGAGCCTCAACGATATCGAGCACGGGATTTTACGCTGTGGCCAGCATCCATTTGGCGGCGGTTATCTCCGGCGACCATCGCGGTCGCGAGACGACTTTCTACAGCAACAGGAGTTGAGCAAGCGTGACCCACGGGTCCATTTTGCGCTCAACTGCGGGGCAAAAAGCTGCCCCCCTATTCGTACGTACACAAGCGAGGAGGTTACCGAACAGCTGGATGTCGCAACTCGTGCCTACCTTGACCAACACGTTGAGTATGCCCCAGAAAGCGGTGGCATCCTCTCGCGGGTGTTTGGTCCAGGGACTGTAACAGTCCCACGGCGAATGCTCTGGTATCGAGGCGATTTCGGCCGCAAGCGCGATATTATCTCGTTTCTTCGCTACTATGACCAACTGCCACAGGGCGTCTGGCCGCGAATCGCCTATCATGACTGGGACTGGAGTTTCGACCCGGCAGATTACGCCACAGCCCACACTATCGAGTCAAGCGAGGACGCAGGTGAGACAACCGAAACGGCGTCGGGAAACGGAACAGGTTCGAGAGAGGGGACAGTCGCTGA